>NZ_JAVVFL010000238.1:0-2871 GCF_032250635.1 Sulfurimonas sp. | reverse complement strand
GATTTTTAATCCTAAACTTTAGGTCTCTTTGTTTGTGGAGGGGAATTATAGGGAAATCAAACTTTGATGTCAATGGTTTTTTAGATGAATTTTGAAATTTATTTATATGTGTTAAGTTTTCAATGCTTTTTTAATAAATTTCACCGATAGCCATTCTATATAAAGCAGTTGTGTTGCTATTTATTAACTCTTTATGTATAAAATTCTTATACATTACATATATAAAGGAAAAAAATGGGACTTTACAATCGCGATTATGCTAGGGGAAATGCATCCGCATACAGTACTCAGGCTAGAAGTGAAACACAGATTGTATCTTTTGTAAAAGAGACATATAAACTTTTTGCTGCTTCTCTGATGGCAGGCGCTGTTGGTGCTTACGTTGGTGTACCGATGGCTGAAACAATAGCAGCTAATTTTTTCCCTCTACTAATTTTAGAGATTGGGCTTTTAATTGGGCTGCATTTTGTAAAACATAAGCCGGGAATTAACTTGGCTGTAATGTTTGGCTTTGTATTTATGACAGGTTTAATGTTGGCACCTTTGCTTTCACACACACTCGGGATGAATGGCGGTGGAGCTATTGTCGGAAATGCTTTTGCAATGACATCTCTTGTATTTGGTGCTATGAGCTTTTATGCTGTTAAAACAACTAAGGATTTTTCTGGTTACGGGAAGCCGTTAATGATAGCACTTGTTGTTATTATTGCTTTTTCTATTATAAACATCTTTTTGGGGAATCCATTGATGTCTATAGCTATCTCGGGAGCTGTTGTTTTACTATTTAGTATATTAGTAGTTTATGACACTCAAAATATCATTAAAGGTGCATATGAAACACCAATTGATGGTGCTATTGCTCTTTATTTAGATTTTTTAAACATATTCACTTCTCTTCTACACCTCTTTGGTATATTTGGAAGTGATGAATAACCAACTATCACCCGAACTTTATCGGGTGATTGATGCCAACCTAAACCGCCTCAAAGAAGGCATTAGAGTCGTTGAAGATATTGCAAGATACAGAGACAACAACAAAGAACTCTCCTCCCAATTAAAACAACTAAGACACAAAGCAAAAATCAAAGAGACATTAGAGTTACTAAAAGAGCGTGACAGCGTAAACGATGTACTTCGCACTACAATCAAGAGTGAACTTAACCGCACTGATATTTCTGCAATCATTCTAGCCAACTTTAAAAGAGCTCAGGAGTCTGCAAGAGTACTAGAGGAGCTTTATAAACTTCATAGTGCTGAGTATAGTGAGAGCTTTAAACAGATAAGATACGAGCTTTATACGTTAGAAAAATCTATTCTGGTCGGCAATAAATAAGCAGTATTTTTTTGAGGTATTTTTATAAAAGAAGATGAAAAGTAAGAGGGTAAGATTTGGCAATAATGCCAAATCTTATATAGTTTTATTTATTCAAGACCCATATCAAATTCTAGATATGCTCTAGCGATATTGCCTGGGTGAAGTAAATCATAAAGCGCTTTGTCTTTAAACTCTTTCAATGGTACTGCTTCAACGATTCCAGTACTGTCAACACCATCATCCATAGCGGCTTCAACTCTCTCTTTTGTTAAAGTAAAGTATTGTACAGATTCATCTGTTGCCGTCTTATCAATGATAAAGCCGTGCCCCGGAACTAAAATTGTCCAATCTTTTGAGTTAATAGTCTCAAGCGCAGAAAGTTGACCCATAACAGAACCGTCTCTGTTAGATGTAACTCTTCCGTTCATAACTAAGTCACCTGCTAAGATAAGTTTGTTATCTGGCATATACAAGAAATAATCCTCGACTGAGTGACCCATTCCAACAGGAACGTATTCAAGGTTTACACCCGCAACTTTAAACTTTATACTCTCTTTATGCCATTTGTCTACATGAATAATCTTTGTGCCTCTAATAGCATTTTTAGAAAGAGTTAAGAACATTCTAGACTCTTCATGACCAATCGGATAGTGCTTGTTGATAGATTCAGGACCAACAATTTCTGCCCCATGAACTTCTTTGTAGTAGTTGTTACCTAACCAGTGATCATCATGCTCATGACTTAAAATAACATGTGTTACAGGAAGCTTTCCGGCAATCTTGCTTACCGCTTCATAAGCCTGTTTTGCATATATGTAAGTCGGTCCGGTATCCCATAGAACATAACCTGTGTCACCTTTTATGTAACATGTGTTTACCATGTTTCCGCCATTCTCTTTTGTCGGAATTTCAAGTGCTCCAAAAAAACACCATACATTTTCGCTTACCTGCTTCGGTTTTAGATTGTACTGAAAATCAGCATCTGACTCATGACCGTCTGCAAAAGAAGCTGTTGCTAGCGGCAACATTGCTACTGCAGCTACAAGCAGTGGTTTAATCATCTTGTTTATCATATTTCTTCACCTTTTTATTTGATTTACTCTTTGTTGTAAGAATATAGTTGAAGTGTTTTATAACACATCAAATTTACTCTTTTTTTAACCTAAGACCTTCTCTCTTGAAAAAGAGAGAAGTGCGAAAAATTACTTAACTTTATCTTTATCACTATCAACAGCGCCTTTGTGATTGATTGTTTCAATAACAAGCTCATCACCTTTTTTACCTTGAACATTAAACATAAAGTAAGGGTTTTTAGATAGGAATGGTCCAGTAGACGCTTCCCATACAACTTTACCGTTTATTTTAGCAGTAATATGGGGAAGATAATCTACTTCTGCTTTTTTTGTCTCAGCTTCTTCTTTACCGATCATCGGGCTGTCAAGCAATATCTTAACTTCAACTAAACCTTTTTTTTCTTTTGCTTTTATTTTCATAATTTAATCCTTTTTTTTATTTTTATTTATATCTTTTGTATTCTGTTTAGGTTTAAATCAACC
>NZ_JAVVFL010000021.1:0-17093 GCF_032250635.1 Sulfurimonas sp. | reverse complement strand
GATGTTGCAAGTGCAGCCTCTCCGCCCTCAAGCTCGGCAAATCTTTTCTCAAAAACATCTGTTGTAGGGTTGTTTAGGCGAGTGTAGATGTATCCTAACTCTTTTAGGGAAAATAGATTTGCAGCATGCTGTGCATCTTTAAACTCATAAGCTGTTGTTTGATAAATAGGAACTGCCATAGCCCCCTCCGCGCCCTTTTCATAACCCGCATGTAGTGCTTTAGTCTGTAAATCCATTTGATATTCCCCCAAATTAAAAATAAGTGATGCTATTTTATCTAAAATGGATTAATGTAAGTTTTAAAGGGACTCTATTTAGCTCTTTAATCCCTTTGCCCAGTTCTCCATAAGGGTGTGCATCTCCTCTTTTGGAGCTTCCATGAAATCTATCACAATTTTATCTTCAAACTCGCAAATTCCTATGCTTCTAGGTCTAAGAGCCAACATTTTAGTAGTTGGGATTGCCTGCCCAAAACAAAAAACAATATTTTTGGCGTCTAGAAGTCCATCAATCATCTCTCCGCCCAATTTTTTTGTGTGCGAATAGTGGTCAAAAATAGTTATAAACTCGGCAATTGGGTGGTTTATAATCTTCTCTTTAAAATACTCAACCGCTTCATCCGCAGATGAGACTTTTATATCCTCTTTTGATAACTCTAGGCTATAAACCGGATACTTTTGCATTAAAATCGTTTTTTTCATCTTTTACTCCTTGATACAAATATCTTCTTTTTGGATATGCAATAGTGTTTGGTATGTTACTATAAACACTACAACCGTTACAACGGCAATCATTAAGTATGAAAAAAGTTGTAGAGATAAGCAACTGTTTTGATTGTACATCAACATGGAGCTAATTGCCATAGCTGCCAGAGGAAATACAAAAGCCCACCATGAGATAAAAAACTTTATTTTTATAAAGTTTTTATACATAAAAGCTACTAAAAGCGTAAAAAATATAGCCATGTTAAAAAGCATAAGAGCAAAGGTGTCGATAACTTCAAACATTTTAAAGTAAGCTACAAATCCGACCGCAGGAGGGGCAATAAGTATAAATAGCGTGGGCATAAATTTTGCCGCCATTTGGTTGTGAAAAATGATTCTGTTAAGAATGACGGCAAAGAGAATGATCCAAAAAAACATCCCGACACTAAAGAAGTATATAAGTACTCCTAAATTAATAAAGCCAACTCCTGCAACAGGGACTAAAACATTGCCGACAATGGGTATAAACCATGCAGGACTCGAGTGATCTAGCTGCTGATTTTCATTTATCCAAAAAGCAACAGTATGCATTGTGAGATAGAAATGAAGCAGGGTTCCAGGGTACCAAAAAATTGCACTTAGAGTTGGAAAACTCTCTTTGTAGATAATCGCAAGCATAAGCATAGAGATAGAGATAGCCGCAAAAAAGTTTATTCGCACAGGGTGAGAAAACTCATTTTTTACCGCCATTTTGTATTTGAAAAATTTCTTTAGGTAGATAAATGAGACAACTACAAAAATAGCTGTAGTAATATACATAAGAACTTCACCGATAATATGTGGAAAATGGAGCCAGAGCGCAGCCTTTTGATATGTGATAGTGAGTCCGCTCAGACCCATAACAATAGCATACATCATAACAGGAAAAAACTTCAATCTGTTCTTCTCTTGAATCGTTTCCATCTAAGACCTTTAGTATTATTTAGAATTATAATTTTCATAAATTTTACTATAGTTTGCTATAAATGTCAATTAATAAGTAGTAATGTCCAAGAATATAATTGTCGTCAAAAATATTTGAAATAAACTGATTTAAGTTTAAATACTCAAGAAGGTAAAGAGAGATGAAAACGGTGAAACAGGGTTGTTTGAAGAGGCTGATTTAAGAGTATAGTAGCTGTATGTAGTGCTATGAATCGTAGATGACTGCCGTTCCTGCAAGCAGATCGTGAAGCCCTCTTTTGTCATCCCTAAAGGCAACCATAAAAAATCCCATCAGCAGAATAAGGGTAGATGCGATATAGCCAAGAGAGCGTGTAATCGCCTGTTTATTGTCAATATCTTTAAAAGTTTTTGCATCTACAATTTTAACATGGAAAAATTTTTTCCCTGGAGTTGCACCCTGCCATTTTCGCCAAAAAATTAGTGTGACAATCAAAACTGAGAACTCAAAAAGAAGCTCCCATTTAAGTGACTTCGGCGGTTGATTTGCCAATGCTTTTTCGGCATTTCCGCTCATTGCATAAGATATATTTTGTTGAAATTGAGAGAAGTCAAACCAGTTGCCATCACTTAAGAAGTAGATGAGTATTCCAACCGGCAGAGCTAAAAAAAGAGTGTCTAAGAATGAAGCAAAAAAGCGAATCCAAAAGCCGGCGTATCTCACTTCATTCATAAATTTCCCTTAGTGTTATATGTGGTAATTTGGAGCTTCTTGCGTGATGATAACATCGTGAACATGGCTCTCTTTTAGACCCGCACTTGTTATCTCTACAAACTCTGCCTTGTTCCAGAAAGCTTCAATGCTCTCGCTTCCGCAATATCCCATAGATGAGCGAAGTCCGCCCATCATCTGATGAACTATTCCCGCAATGCTTCCTCTAAAAGGAACACGTCCCTCGATTCCCTCTGGAACAAGTTTATCTGAAGCTGTGCCTTCTTGGAAATATCTGTCGGTTGAGCCCTGTTGCATAGCTCCTATACTTCCCATACCGCGGTATGATTTATATTGACGACCTTGAAACATGATTGTCTCTCCTGGTGACTCTTCCGTTCCTGCTAAAAGTGAGCCTGCCATAATACAGCTTGCCCCAACCGCAAGAGCTTTTGCGATGTCGCCCGAGTACTTAATCCCGCCGTCTGCGATAACAGGAACACCGTGCTTGCGTGCTGCATCTGCGCACTCCGCAATAGCTGAGATTTGAGGAACACCCACACCCGCAACGATGCGCGTAGTACATATTGAACCAGGTCCGATTCCAACTTTTACAGCATCAGCCCCGGCTTCTATAAGCGCTTCAACAGCTTCGGCAGTTGCGATGTTTCCGGCGATTACGTCAACTTCCATCGTCTCTTTGATTTTTCTGACAGTATCTAAAATACCTTTCGAGTGACCGTGTGCAGAGTCTAAAACTAAAACGTCAACACCTGCATCAACCAAAGCTTTTGCGCGGTCATACTGCCCAACGCCGATAGCAGCACCTACGATAAGTCTGCCAAAAGCATCTTTGTTTGAGTTTGGATACTCTATACGTTTTTTAATATCTTTGATGGTTACAAGACCTTTTAAAAAACCTTCATCATCAATAATAGGGAGTTTCTCAATCTTGTTTTGGTGCATAATATCAGCAGCTTCATCTAAAGAGATCCCTTTTTTAGCTGTTATAAGAGGCATTTTCGTCATTACCTCTTCAGAACGTTTGCTCATATCTTTTTGAAATCTCATATCGCGGTTTGTAAGAATTCCTAAAAGTTTGTTATGAGCATCAATAACAGGAACACCGGAGATTTTAAACTCATCCATAAGTGCGCTAGCTTCTGCAAGTGTCGCGTCCGGGTGAACATATATAGGGTCTATTATGACTCCACTCTCAGACTTTTTGACTTTTTTAACCTGTTTGCATTGTGTCTCTATATCCATGTTTTTATGGATAATTCCGATTCCGCCGAGTCTTGCCATAGCGATAGCCGCTCTATATTCGGTTACTGTGTCCATTGCAGCCGAGACCATAGGGATTTTAAGTGTGATGTTGCGTGTTAGTTTTGTCTCTAAGGAGACCTCTTTTGGAAGTATTTCTGAGTATTGAGGTACAAGAAGTACGTCTTCAAACGTTAGGGCGCGTTTACGAATTTTCATGATTATCCTTTTAGGGGGTAAAAGTTTTTATGTTGCTATAAAATTCTCTGGATTATAGCTTTTTTGTGGTTAAAAAGAGGTAAAGTGGTTTTTGATTACTCTTGATTTATCTTTCCGATAGCACATGAGAGGAAACTTTTAGCTTTAAGCCCGCCCTTTGTGAGTCTTCTTAAATCTTCGTCTTCTAGGGGGTAACCTAGTGATCTCATCTTTTTGCGAAAACTCAGCTCTGATTCTTCATCTTTTATCTCTAGTGTTACGACTCTAGGTTCTTGCGTCAGATCTACATCAGTTTCGCCAAACTCAATTTTCAGTGCTTTTTTTACGGTGTTTGCACATCCGCCGCACTTGATATTTAGCGCTTTGAAACTTTTTTGCATAATATCTTCTTTAAGAGTTATATTTTATCTGCTTCTCTAAGCTTAATGCTCCATCAAATAGCGTCTGCTCTTCGTAAGCGTTTGCAATCAGCTGCAAACCTATCGGCATACCCTCAGAGCTTTTTGCAACAGGAACAGAGATGGCAGGAAGCCCCGCAAGGTTTACGCTGATAGTGTAAAGGTCGCTTAAGTACATCTCCATCGGAGTTGATAGCTCTCCGAACTTGTTTGCGGTTGTCGGTGCAACAGGCGAGAGTATCAGGTCTACATCTTCAAATATTTTTGAGTACTGGTCTTTGATAAGATGTCTTGTTTTTTGCGCTTTTACATAGTAAGCTTCATAGTATCCGCTTGAGAGAACAAAGTTTCCAAGTAAGATACGGCGTTTTACTTCATCCCCAAAACCTTGACTTCTTGTCTGGATAAATGTGTCGTTTAAATCTTTTCCGACAACTCTGTTTCCATAGCGGATACCATCATAACGAGCCAGGTTTGTAGTAGCTTCTGCCGTTGCCGTTATATAGTAAGCAGAGATGTCAAATTTTGCGTCCATAAGTTCGCGCTCAACTATCTCATGCCCTGCATTTTTAAGTGCATTTATTGCCAGCCCATAAGCTTTTTTTACATCTTCACTTGCATTCTCTATATGTTTTGGCAGAACTGCAATTTTGAGTTTTCTTGATGCGTTGAGTTTATCGCTTACTTTGTCATCTTTATGCGCACTTGTGGAGTCTTTATCGTCATGTCCGCTGATAATGTCGTACAAAATCGCCGCATCTTCAACGTTTTGCGTCATTGGTCCTATCTGGTCAAGCGATGAAGCGTAAGCTCCCAAACCGTAACGGCTAACACGTCCGTAAGTCGGTTTCATCCCCACGATTCCGCAAAATGAAGCAGGCTGACGGATGCTTCCGCCAGTGTCGCTTCCAAGTGCAGCAATAGCAAGACCCGCCGCAACAGCCGCCGCACTTCCGCCTGAGCTTCCACCCGGAACGCAATCTTTGTTGTGTGGATTTAGAGTTTTGCCGTAAAAGCTTGACTCGGTCGTGCTTCCCATAGCAAACTCATCCATATTTGTTCGCCCAAACGGGCTTAGTCCCGCGCCAAGCATCTTCTCTATTACCGTTGCATTGTATGGAGCGATGTAGCCTTGAAGTATGTTTGAGCCTGATGTCACAGACCAATTCTCAACCTGAATATTGTCTTTTATAGCTATCGGCACGCCTTCGCCGACATTGTGAACGTCGAGGTAAGCGTTAATGTCTGCATTTGCTTCTATATTTGTTTTGAGTTCTTCTTTAAATTTTGCCAGTTCGTCTTTACTTAATTTCAGTGCTTCTTTTAATGTAATCACTATTTTTCCTATCTTTATAAATTATTGGGTGTATTATAGCAAAATGCGTCTGTTTTTTCTTTAGCGGGGTTTTGTAAGAGAAAAAAGAGTCAATATTTACCTCTTGAGGCACAACTTATTTTTATTATTTATTTAACTGCTTCAATATTTGCAGAGACTATGTAGTCTTCAATATTTTGGGACCAACCTTTTATAAACTTTTTACTCTCACTCTTGGGTGTGATATTGATGTCTTTAAAACCGGAGTTTTTTAGTACTGCTTCTAAATCATCTATAAAACTGGCACCTGAAATGCAAGCTCCATAACTATCTAGAGTTATCATTTTAGAGGGGATTTTTTTTGTTAATACAATGTCAGATATAGCCAATCTGCCGCCTGTTTTTAGAACCCTGAAAGCCTCGTCAAAAACTCTCTGTTTGTCTAAAGAGAGGTTGATGACACAGTTTGAGATGATTACATTTACGCTATCGTCCGCAACGGGCAGGTTCTCGATCTCACCCAATCTGAAATCAACATTGTCATAGCCATTTTTATCTCTGTTGCTTCGTGCTTTTGCTATCATCTCTCTTGTCATATCTACGCCGATGACCTTTCCTTTTTCTCCAACCTCTATTGAAGCTAAAAAACAATCAAGCCCGGCACCGCTTCCTAAATCTAAAACCACTTCACCTTTTTTCAGTGAAGCTATGGCCGTAGGGTTTCCACATCCCAAACCTTTGTCTGCTTCGGCTGGAATGGAGTTTAGTTGCTCCTTGGAATATCCCAACTCTAAAGATATGTTCTCGCTGCTACAGCAACCACTGGGAGCGCAGCCGCAACTATCATCGTCAGATGCGATTCTCGCATAGTTTTGAGCTATTGCAGCTTTTTTTTGTTCCTGTGTAAAAGTATTCATAAATTTCCTTGAAATATATTTTGAGATTTGATTCTCTAATAGCATAAACGAAAATTTTATAAAAAGGTTTCACTTTTTGTCTAATTTAGCAAAAGTTGCAGTTTTTATCTTTAATATCAAACTCTACGATATTTCCAAAATTGTCATATTTGTAACTGCAACATTGATGCAGTTTCTCTTTTATCTGCTTCTTGCCTCTAAAAATTATGTTTTTAATACTGCTTGAACTAATATCCAGTTTATCGGCTATCTCTTTTTGTTTAAGCTCTTTTATCTCAGAGAGATAGAGAGCTTGGGCGTATTTGGGTGCAAGTGAGTTGATTATCGGTTCTATGCACTCTGAGAGCTCACTTATTGCATCTGCTTGCTCTTTGTCTTTAAAAATATACTCTTCATTAAACTCTATATTATCTCTGTTCTTGGCATCTTTTCTATAAAAATCGATAATTGAATTTCTTGTTATAGTAAATATCCACGATGTCAGTTTCTCATCTGAATCCAGTTTGTCAATATTTTTGTATATTTTTATGAACACTTCAGAGAGAATGTCTTTTGCATCTTCTGTGTCGTGTACTTTTGAGTTTATGAAAGAAAATAGTCTTGAATAGTACTGTTTATATATCTGTTCCATTATGCTTAAATCCTTGTTCTTTGTTCCTTGCCCCTTGTTTCTTAAGCTTTATTGAGGATAGGAGGTATTACACATGTTATAATGGGCACCATACATATTATAAATAAAAAAAGTATACACGTTTAAAGGAAATTTATATGAAACGTATCGTTATTAAAGTTGGTAGTAGCGTTTTAATTGATGATTGTAATATTGCAAAGGAGAGGATGTTAAACCTTGTCTCTCTTATTGTAGAGTTGCGAAAAAAGCATGAAGTTATTTTAGTTACATCTGGAGCTGTTGCAGCCGGGTATACCGCAGTGCAACTCAATAAACTTGTCCCAACAAGTAAAAAAGTGTTGGCTTCATTAGGACAGCCTATTCTTATGAGTTCATATAAGAGCCTGTTTGATATTTTTGACGTTACAATCTCTCAGATCCTTATGACAGAAGATGATTTCAACTCAAGACCCCATACAGAGATTTTTCAAGAGATCATAGAAAGAACATTTAAAAATGACATATTGGCTATTATCAACGAAAATGATATCTCGACGACACCAGAGCAGCTTTTTGGAGATAATGACCAACTTTCAGCTCATGTTACCCACTTCGCAGGAGCAGATTTGCTTGTGATACTGAGTGACATCGATGGTTATTATGACTCAAATCCAAAAGAGAATCCAAAAGCGAAATTACGAAAGCGAGTAAACGAGTTAGCCGAAGAGGAGTTAGACCAAGAGTTCACACCAAATTCTAAATTTGCATCAGGTGGTATAGTAACAAAGCTAAAGGCGGCTCAATATATAATGGAAAACGATTTAGAAATGTTTTTATGTAATGGCTTTGATCTAACTTCAGTTAGAAGTTATCTGCTTGATGATATTCATGTAAAAGGTACGCTCTTTACAAGTAAAAAGTAAAAGTGGCTACCTGGGCGATATGTGTCAGTCTTATCTTTTTTCTATTACAAAATATATATACTTCTGTGTAGTCTCTTTTGGAGTTATATGTGTATAATCTTCGCTTTGAATAAGTGTCAAATTTGATGGAAGTTCATCTAACATTTTTTGATTGTTATACTGTACAATATCCAATCCTGCACACTGAGTAGGACCATCTACTTTAAATGTACTAATAATAGCAATTCCTTTAGAGTTAAGTGAATTAGCTAATACTTTAAAATATTTTGCTCTTTCTTTTTTGGAAAGTAAAAAATGAAAAACTGCTCTATCATGCCAAATATAAAACTTCTTGTCTGTTTCAATATTTAAGATATCGCTACAAATAAATTCTACTTTGCTATTATTTAGTCTTGACTTAACTATATCAAGTGAAGTTTGTGCTGTGTCAAGCAGGGTTATATTTTTATATCCATCATTGAGTAAAGTATCTACAAGATATGATGCTCCACAACCTACATCAATTATATTGACACTGTTTTTTGCATACTTTTTGATAAGCTCTACAGATTTTTGCGGTGAACTTTGATGCCAAAGCACTTGCGTATAATCAGCTTTTTGAAATATACTATCCCAATGCTTCTCTCGCAGCTCATCTGTAGCTATTTTTGTAGCACTAAATATAGCACCTCTTGTAGTCTCTGCTGTTGTATAATGAGTATGTCCGTTGCACTCAACATCTTTAAATCCGGCTTTTTGAATTAACTCTATAAGCTCACTCTCTCTCATAGCTCCAGCAACACAATTAGCCCAATCATCTTCAGCAGAAGATGAACAACACTCGCTACTTGGTTCACTTATATCTATCATATCTGCAAAGGAGATTTTACCGTTTGGCTTCAATACACGATAAATTTCAGCAAAAACAGATTCTTTGCATGAAGTGAGATTGATGGCGCCATTTGATAAAACAACATCCACACTTTCATCTTCTAAGTCAATGGCATCAAAACTACTCTGTAATATTTTTACATTATTGGCATTAGCTTCTTTTGCATGGATAGTGGCAACTTCTACCATTTTCGGAGTGATGTCAACACCAAAAACTTTTCCACTATCTCCAACTAAAAGGGATGCAACAAGTACATCAATACCAGCACCACAGCCAAGGTCTAATACAACATCACCTTTTTTTATCTCTGCATTTGTAAAAGGATTTCCAACTGCAGCACAAAATTCCCACACCTTTGGTGCTATCTTATCTATCCACTCTTGTTTATATCCATGAGCTATTGCATTATCTAAGCCCTTGTCCCAACCAAAATCTTTCTGTGGATTTTGAGCTAATTCAGTGTAGAGTTCTATTATATTTTTATTTTCCATATATATTCCGTTTCGAAAGTAATTACTTTATTGGTCTACTCGTATTTGTTAGTACCTAGCCTTTTAAAAGCTTTTGCAATAACAATTCTTCAACATTTTGTCTTGAATCCAAAATTGCCATTATATAGACAGTATCATTTCCAACTTTATATATAATTCTCCATGGCGTTGCCACAACTTCCCTGTAAAAAGTGATTCCTTCTTTTTGAAGTTCAGGAACAACTCTGCCTTTTAGCGGAAAAAAGTTACTTGAATGGGCTTTTTCTCTTATCTTTTGATATATATCATTTGCAATACTAGGACTATCTTTCTTTATATACGCAACAATATTTAAAAGATCATCTTTTGCGTTTTTAGTCCATTTTAGTTTATAAGTCTCACTCATTTTTTAAGTAGTTCTTCTACAGAGTTAAATACATCTTCTTCACTATGTGTATTTCCATTTTTAATGTCTTCTTCTGCAAAAGAAAGTAGCTTTAAAAGTGAAATGGCATTTTTCATATCCTCATAGCTTTTTGGATCTTGAATAACTGCTTTTGCCTCACCATTTTGTGTGATAATCATGGGTCTATGAGTTTCATTAATATGTTTAAGTACATCAGCTGCTCTACTTTTTAAGTAAGTAACTGGTTTTATATCGTTTATAATTTGCATAACAAACTCCTTCGGTCTTTAAATGGTACCATATTAAGACTGAATTTACAAGTGTAATACTAACGGCTAAATTGAAGGACGTGGCGATTTAATGGCTTTATTATTAACTATCGCCGTGGTAGCCTCGTTCTTCTTCCAATGATTTGTTAGCATTATGTTGTATAATGTGCTAATATTTTATTTACTTTATTGTTTTTATCAAAAAACATTACCTCAATTGCTTTTTTATCAAGAACTGATTTATAATAAATAGCTATTGAATTTACACTAACAGTAACATCTATTAATTCAAATGTTAAATCAGGTACTTTTTGTAAAGCCATTTCCCAATATTCTTTTATTTTATCTTTACCTTTCAATGTTCCAGTTTCAATACCTAATAAAGTTTTTATCATTGGTGTTGTAATTTCAAAATCGTCACTATAATGTGATAGAATTTTATCTATATCATGCGAGTTCCAAGACTCAATCCATTCATTTGTAAATTCTGTAATATTTATATTCATTTTATACTCCTTATGCTAACGGTCGAGGAGAGCAATAGTTTTCCGCTTGCGCTAAACTATTGGTTCCTGCGTATTATTATCTTTTTAAAGTTCAAATATTTGAACTAGCATACTTGAAATATATTGAGAAGTTTGTTTATCAACATCGCCAAGTTTTTTTACTAATCTTGTTTTATCTACAGTTCTGATTTGATCTAATAATACTAAACCATTTTTATTTTTAAATTTTATTTTTGGTCTGAAAATAAAATCAAAACCTTTAGATGTCATAGGTGCAACGATTACTGTTTTTAAAACATTCATTTCATTTGGTGAAATCACTATACATGGTCTTGTTTTTTGAATTTCAGAACCAACTGTAGGGTTTAATTTTACTAAGTAAACTTCAAACCTTTTGATATCTACTACCATTGCCAGTCTTCTAAATCATTATCATTTAGAAAATCTTCCAAAACTCCATCGTCTGAGGCATTTTTGTTTTTTGAAAGCACTTTCTCGATATTTTCTTTCCATGTATCTCTACTTGTATTATTCATAGGCTTAATTAATAAGCCATTTTCTAAAACTTCAAGTTCTAAATTAACATTTTCGAGATGTGCTTGTTGTATTAAAGGCTTAGGAATTCTAATTCCTTGTGAGTTTCCAATTTTAATGAGTGTTGTCATAATAAACTCCTTTTTGTAATTATAATGTAATTACGGATGAAAGTAAATTTAGCTGGATGATAACGTTTAAAATGAGCTAATAAATTGCCCGCAGGGTAATTTATTAGCTCCACTGATTTGTTAGACTTTTGTAGCCTTTAATCTCAGGCGAACATAGTCAGCTACCCAGCCATTTTCTTCTGAATAAATTTTTGGTTTTAATATGGCTCTTACTTCCTGCTTGAAACTGCATTGTTGTTCTTTTGTCAGATGGGACACAATACCGTTGGCAAAAATATCTAACCAGTTTGCAATATCGTCTATTTTTGTTGGTCTGGGAATAAGCTCAATGTATTCAACCTTAAAGCCGTTTGCTTCCAATATTTGTTTATAGTTTGTGTCTTTGGAAAAATACCAAGGATTATTAAATTCACCATATTCTTTATTTTCGTCAAACACTTCTTGCATCGCATCGGTCAGATATTTGATATTTCCATATCCTCCAAACTCGGCAATAAATCTTCCGTTTGCTTTTAATGCATTAGAAATTTTTGAAATTGCTGTTTCTGACTCTTTCACCCAGTGTAAAACTGCATTGGAAAAGACCGCATCAAACTCATTCTCATAGGGGAGTTCTGTCGCACTCATGACATAAGCTTCAATGCCTTTTTCTTTTGTTTTTTCAACCATGTTCTCGCTTAGATCTACGGCAACGACTTTAGCACCGAATTTTTCAATCTCCAAGGCCAGTGTTCCGTCACCGCAACCCAAATCAAGTATGTTTTCATTCTCTTTTGGATTGAGAAGGTCAACAACTGGCAGTGCTAAATTTGATACAAAATCAGCATGTTTATTATAGTTGTCGGCATTCCATTTGTTTGTACTCATTGTGTTCCTTTGTTTTGTAGTCTAACGCCGCTATTCAGCCGCGCGGTTTTTTGCGTCGGCTGAAATAGCCTGGTTATTAATTTTACATCTTTATTAGCTTGTAGAATTTACGACAAATTTTGCAATAACTTACCAAGTGTTTCTTTTGTGTTATTAGCAGGAATATTAAATTTATCAGCATATCGAAGGACTGTACCCCCAAACAAATCCCATTCGCTCTGTTTGCCTTTTAATTCAACATCTCTTTGAAATGATGTTTTTGTTTCAAAAGGAAACTGGTTGGCTTTTGAAAAGGAAGTTTCTACTATATCGGGAGGAAGCTCTATTTCGATAGCCTTTGCAATCAATTCAATTTCTTGCATAATATTTTTAACAAGAATGCCAAGGCTCTCGTCATTAGCTACTTCGCCAATTGTTTTGTCATAGGTCGCTGTTACTAAAGCAAATGATGCAATGAAAATAAATTTTGTCCATATTTCAATATTAACGTCTTCAAAATATTCAATCAAAACGTCAGCTTTTTTAAAAAGATTCAATAATTTTTCGGGATAAAACTTAGGATATGATGGATCTTTACCAATTGATATTTGGCAGGATCCCCCTTTTTGAAAAATGACACCAGGGGATTCTATATGAGTGCCTAAGTATAAACAGGCAGGTAAAATATACCCTTTCTTTAAGTGCTGACGCATTCGGTCATAAATATCAGCACCGTTTAAAAGCGGTAAAATTATTGAGTTTTCATCTGTAATTTTGCTAACTTCTTTAGTAACACTTTCCAAATCATAACCCTTAACGGACACAACAACTATATCAAAAACAGGCAAATCATTAACAGTATCTGCACAAAAATTGGGTTTTATCAGAATCTCTTCATTTCCGCCTTCTTTTTTCAGAAGCAAGCCTTGTTCTAAAATAGCATCTTTATGCTTACCCCTTGCTATAAAGCATGTATTGCCCTTGCCGGTTTCGTTAAAATATTTGGTCAGCAGAGTTCCATAGTAACCACCAACTCCACCAACTCCATAAAAGCATATGTTCATTTATTGCTCCTTTATTCTAATTATTTTTTCAATATTTTAATATTATTCATAACGGGGGCGCGGGTGAGTAACTACCGTTGGTAAACCTTTAGGTTTTCCAATGGTTGCTTGCTCCTCCCGCTTGTTATCTGGCGCTATGCGACAGATGACTAGCGGGTGTTCAGCCCGCGCCCCCGTTATCCGGTCGCGTAGCGAGCGGATAACTATTTATTAGAGGACATTCTATATAAAATAACCTTAAATAACCTGATTAGTGTGACATCAAAAATGTCCTCCTATTTTAAAAAATATGACAAATTGCAATAAAATAGTTTATTTTTTACAAAAAAAGCTAGAATTATCAAAATTTATATTGTCCATTTAGTGAGAAAATCACCATTAGTAGGACAACTTGTTCTGCTAATGGTAAATATTGTGTTTAAAAGGACATTGTGTCCTTTCTAATTAAGGAGTTTATTATGCAGATAAAAAAGAAATTACTTGATATAGTTCGCGAGAAAATTAGAGTAAAACATTACAGTATAAAAACAGAACAAAGTTATGTCGGATGGGTTAAGCAATATATCTTTTTTCATAACAAAAAACATCCTATAGATATGGGAAAAAGAGAGATTGAAGAGTTTTTAACTTATCTTGCAGTTGAGCGAAAAGTCTCTCCCGCTACGCAGAACCAAGCATTTTCTGCATTACTATTTTTATATACTCAGGTTTTAGGCATAGATTTAAAAGACACAAATATTCAAGCTTTAAGAGCACAAGAAAGAAAACATATACCGGTCGTGCTAACAAAGGATGAAGTACAAAAAATTTTGGCAAACCTCACAGGAACTTATCAGTTGATTGTCTATCTTATGTATGGATGTGGTCTTAGGATGAGCGAATCTTTAAGTATTAGGGTTAAAGATGTAGATTTTGGATTTGACAAAATTTACATTTGGGACAGTAAAAGTTTGACAGATAGAACATTACCGTTGCCACAAGCTATAAAACAAAGACTTTTAGCGCAGGTTGATTATGTTGCACAAATTCATAAAAAAGATTTAGAAGATGGATTTGGTTCTGTATATATGCCTTATGCTCTTGAGAAAAAGTATCCAAAAGCACAATTGGAAACAAAATGGCAATTTTTGTTTCCAATGAATAATGTTTCTAAAGATCCAAGAAGTGAAATAACAAGAAGGCATCATGTACATGCTAAAACCTTAAGTAGAAATATTAAAATAGCTTCAAATAAAGCAGATATTTTTAAACGAGTAACCTCGCATATCTTTAGACATTCGTATGCTACACATCTACTACAAGCTGGGATAGATTTGCGTTCAATTCAAGAACTCTTAGGACACAAAAGTGTTGAAACTACAATGATATACACGCATGTTGTTTCAGAGATGAACAAGAGTAAAGTTATGAGTCCTCTGGATTTCTAGACCTTTTCCCTAGTTTAACAAATGCTATTCCTATACCTATGATGACAAATATCACAGCTGCGGTTGCTGCGATAAATGTAAAAGATACGGGCTCGGCAAAATTAGGCATTTAAAACCTTTGTACATCTTGGGCATGTACTCTCTTCATTCTCCGATTGGTATTTCCAGCATCTTGGGCATTTTGCTTTTGTCGCTTTTGCTATGATGAATGTGTCGCCATCTACAACGAACACTCCAAGCTCCGCAGATGTCTCGCCCTCTATAATGCCAGACACCACAAACCAGTCTTCAGCCTCTGTCTTGTCCATTTTGAGAATAGTTTTCGACTCTGTATAAAGTGCCAACTCTAGAGTATTTTTTATGACTTTCTCTTTTTTAAGAGAATCTACTTTCTCGTAAAAACTCTCTCTGGCAGCAAACATGTAGTCAATCTTGAATGTCGATTTTACATCTTCGATACTCTCATAAACAAAATCAAAAATATCCTCTTTGTCGCCTCTGATAATCGCAGGAGCGTTCTCTACAATTTCGTCCGCCGTGTAAGTTAGTATTGGAGCTATCAACCCTAAAAGCGATTTGGCGATGATTGCCATGGCGCTCTGGCTTGCATTTCTCTTTGCGTCATTTTTACCGTCGCAGTAGAGGCTGTCTTTTGTGATATCGATGTAGATTCCGCTTAACTCGTTTACGATAAAGTTGTTGAGCAGACTCATGCCATGTACAAAGTTATAGCCGCTAAATGATTTGTGAACCGCGTCAAATACCTCTTTTGCTTCTGCTAGTATCCACTTGTCAAGCTCGCCCATCTCTTCATGCGGAGTTATCGCTTTTAGGTCGTTTATGTTTGCAAGCATGATTCTAAAAGTGTTTCTTAGTTTACGGTAGTTCTCTGCTGTCTGTTTTAGGATGGCTTGAGAGATTTTGAGATCTCCTTGGTAGTCGCTTGATGCAACCCAAAGACGCAGAATCTCGCTGCCGTACTCTTTTAAAACCTTATCGGGAGCGACTACGTTGCCTTTTGATTTTGACATCTTCTCACCCTTTTCATCAACCGTAAAACCGTGGGTAAGAACTCCTTTGTATGGCGCTTTGTGTTCAACTGCGGCACTTAAAAACATTGATGACTGGAACCAGCCGCGATGTTGGTCGCTTCCCTCAACATATAGATCCGCCTGATATTCGCCTGCGTCGTAGTTGCGGGATTTCAGAACCGAGTACCATGTAGAGCCGCTGTCAAACCAAACATCTAAAATATCTGTTACCTTTTCAAGCTCGTCTGCGCTATATCCTGCACCCGGATAGAGCAGCTGCTCTGTCGGCATGGAGTACCACGCATCGCTTCCGTGCATCTCAAAAACCATTGCAGTAAAGTTTAAAACCTTCTCATCAAGAAGAACTTCGCCAGTTGCTTTTACTCTAAAAAACGCTATCGGAACTCCCCAGTCTCTTTGACGGGAGATACACCAGTCGGGTCTGTTTTCAACCATTGATCTGAGTCTGTTTTTGCCGCTTTGCGGATAAAAGAGAGTCTTTTCAACTTCATTAAGAGCGATTTGTCTCAGTGTTTTGTCTTCACCCTTAGGCGTGCCGTCAACACTGATAAACCACTGTTTTGTCGCTCTGAAGATAAGAGGCGTGTGACTTCTCCAGCAGTGTGGGTAGGAGTGTTTAAACTTTGAGACATGTATAACACTCTCTCCCATAAGAGCGATAATATCTTCGTTGGCTTTAAAGATATGACGCCCTACAAACTCCTCTGCATTGGGGATTAAACCCTCTTTAACGATTGTGTTGTCATAACATCCCGTCTCATCAACCGGCATAACAACTTCGAGGTCATAAACAAGACCAATGCGGTAGTCATCTTCACCATGCCCCGGAGCCGTGTGGACACATCCTGTTCCGTTTTCTACAAGTACATGTTCTCCCAAAACGATGCGGGAAGTTCTACCGTTTAGTGGATTGAGCGCAAGCAGATTTTCAAACTCTTTTGCATGAAAAGTTTTAGCTACTTCGCCGCTTAAGATGCTTTGCTCTTTTAGAGACTCCAGAAGTTTTTTAGCAACGATGTATCCTGTTGTCGTTAAAACGTACTCCTCCTCAGGATTGAGCGATATTCCCGTGTTTGCAGGAATCGTCCATGGAGTAGTTGTCCAGATAACTAAAGCTGCTTTAGAGTTTATGGAGAGTTTCGCCTTTGCCTCATCGCTCAGTTCAAATGCGATAAAGATTGAGTAATCCTCTTTGTCTTCATACTCAACCTCAGCCTCAGCAAGTGCTGTTCTCTCGGCCCATGACCAAAAAACAGGCTTGCTTCTCTCGATTAAAAGACCTTTTTTTGCAACGTTGCAAAGAGTTCGGTAGATGTTTGCCTCAAACTTATAATCCATCGTCACATAAGGATTTTCCCAGTCAGCGATAACGCCTAGTTTTTTAAACTCTTCTCTTTGGATGTCCACAAATTCGGCTGCATGAGCACGGCAAAGCTCTCTGATTTTTGCAGTTTCAAGAAGCTCTTTTTTCTGCTTTCCGCCAAGCTTTTTTTCAACCTGCTGCTCAATCGGAA
>NZ_JAVVFL010000237.1:0-2909 GCF_032250635.1 Sulfurimonas sp. | reverse complement strand
CTGCATATCGACATTTAAAAGTTTTTTGATTGAGTTTCCTACCGCTATGGAGCGGGTCATATTCATTCCAAAAAGGCTCACCGCCTGAGCGGCATTTTTAATCTCTTTACCAAATCCATAAAGCGGAGAATTTGCTATTTTAAGGATATTGGCAATGATCATAGGATCATGCTCTATGACTTTTGCCATGTCTTTTATAGTCGAATTCTCATCGGCATAAATTTTGTTTATCTCTATAATCGTAGTAGAGAGAGGGGGAAGTGATTTTATGCTATCAATAATTGAACTCTTCAAAGTTGATACCCTTTTTTTAACACTTATTATAGCAGTTTAAATATAAAATTTATTTACTATGGCACTCTGTTAATGTTTTTTCAGCTCTGACAATATAGTCATATCCGTCGTAAAGAGTATATATCCCATAAACAATTACCGCAAAAGAGGAGAGACTCATCATCATATTTCTAAAGTTTGTAGCACTTGAGAGCGATGCCAAAAAACCGAGTGAAAACATGGCAGGAATTGTACTTAGACCAAATATTGCCATAACCATAGCGCCATAAAGGGGACTTGCCGTACTTGCCGCCGTTATAGCGAAAAAGTAGACAAATCCACACGGCAAAAGACCGTTTAACATGCCAAGAGTAAAAAAGCTAAAATTTGATTTGGAGTTTAAAACCCTTTTAAACATATCTTTATAGAACGGTGATGATGAAAATGAGTGTTCTATGAGGGTAAGAAACTTAATCTTGCCCATTAAAGAGAGACCTGCCAAGACCATAGCTATACCTGCGACAATTAGCAACACACCGTTTGCTGTATTGCTAAAGGTCACAACCCCGCCAAGTGTCCCAAAAATCGCACCCAAAATAGAGTAGGTAAAAACCCTTCCAAACGAGTAGAGCAGATGCGCCGTGGATTGTGAGACTTTGGAGCTTTTAGGATCAATTTTTATGGTCGAATATGCTAAAACAATACCGCCGCACATCCCAATGCAGTGTCCAAACGAACCCAAAAAAGCGATGCTTATAATGCTTAAGATATTTACCGTTTCCATTCTCTTTTACTGTTTTCCTAAAAGTTGTTTTCTAATCGCAGGATTTTGCAAGGTCTCGCCTCTTAAAACTCTCAGACGCATTGTATCAAAATCGATAAAACTTTCTTCTATTTTTTCATAAGCAGCAAAACCGTAACCCATAGGGGTAGTGTCTCTGAGTGAGTAAAAAGCCTCTCTGGCGTCTACCCATCTCTTTGTGTCTCTGCTCATCACCCAGATTTTTGCACTATCTCTAAACTCTTTATCTTCGAGCCATTTAACAAATCCGCCGTGGTCATGAAAAAACCAACTCTTTCCGCTTTTTATAATAACCTGAGAGGCGTCTTTTAGCTCATCAATAACCATACCGCAATCAGCATCTTGATATACTCCAACTTGCATTTCAATTGGAATCTGTTTGATATTTCCATCTTTCACGACAACCATTTTCTTGGATACACCCAAAGAAAAAAAGATTATTACAATTAACATAACTAAAATCAAAACTAAGTATAAAGGGATAATTTTTTTCATCACAAGCCTTCTATCTTAAATAAAAATAAATTTTACACTCTTTTTGTTACATTTGTGCTAATTTTGAAAGGAGGCTCATCTTCTTTTTTTTCCTTTTCCCAAGTCATCATATAACAAAAATTTTTCCAGATCTTTTTTCAGATCCAAATCCAGACTATCCCAGATCTTTTTCTTTCTCTCATATCTTGGCATATCTTCTTCTTTGCTTTTTTTAATATCTCTAATAAGATAGTGATAACGCACAACCTGCTTCGTATATTCACTTATAAAGGGCCAATTTTTGATTATTTCGTAGCTTCTCTCTTCGTGGTCGCTAAAGCTATACTCGCCAAACTCCACATCCTCATCATCCTTTTTATAAGCACAAACCGGCTTGCCTATATCGTGAAGAACTCCGGCTGCAAAAAACCTAAACTCTCCGGCTTTAAAGATATAGTATAAAACACGAAGCGTATGGAGTAAAACTCCATGCTGATGCCACTTGTTTTGCACAAAAAAAAGCGACTCCCAAAAAGCTCTGGAGAAAAAACTGTTTTTTACTCTGTTCATAAGCTCTCCCTTGCCATCGGGTGACACACCTCAACAGTCTCTTTGAGATCTTGCTTCTGAATATGCGTATATATTTGCGTGGTTAAAAGAGAGGCGTGTCCCAAGAGCTCCTGAACTACACGCAAATCTGCTCCCCCCGATATTAGTGAAGTCGCATAGGAGTGGCGCAAAATATGCGGTGATACTCCCAAATATTTTTGAGTGGTTTTATATGCAGAGATGCGGCTAAGTCTCCCGCCCTTGTAGTTAGACCAGACAAATCCGTCATCTCTTCTCTTCTCATCCAAGTAGCTCTGCAGAGCTTTAATGGCAACTTTTGCTATGGGAACCATACGCTCTTTCTCTCCTTTTGCATGCCTGACACGAAGCCACTCTCCCTCAATATCCTCTCTTTTTAGAGCCAGACATTCGCTTATCCTTGTGCCCGTGGCGTATAAAAAAATGATCAGCGCATAATCCCGAACTCCGCTAAGAGTAGTTCTGTCTATAAGAGCTAACCCGTTTTGAATCTCTGCAAATGAGAGAAATTTTGGAAGCAGTTTTGGTATTTTTGAGAATTTTAGTTTAGTTTTTTCATCTGAAAATCTGTTCTTGTAGCAAAAATCAAAAAAGGCGTTCACAGAAGAGAGTTTTCTATTGAGCGTTCTTTTGTTTTTGTATATGCCAAGAGCGCTAAAGAGCAGCGCGGAGTCTAGTGCTATAAGCGGCTTGCCAAGAGTCTCTTCAAGAGCATTCAAGTCGCTTCTGTACGCCTCAACACTCTTTTTACTAAGAGCCTTTATAACACTTA
>NZ_JAVVFL010000236.1:0-2921 GCF_032250635.1 Sulfurimonas sp. | reverse complement strand
ATTTTATCAAATTAACCGATTAAAAGTTTGTCTACTTTATGGGGGTCATTCCATATAGATTATCGCAGACCATACAATACACACCATACCCACGCTACAAATATGCTTTATAATAACTTGGTAACACCTGTACAACTTGCACAGCTTTTAGGTCACGCTAATACTCAAATGGTGTTTGATGTTTATGTAAATTATCTTGATACTTTTAACAATGATTTTGACAGAAGTATAAATATTTATAAGTGATTTTGGGTGTGCAAGAGTTTTTTTGATTTTTAAAAAAGTGCTTTAAAGTTCCTAAAATAGGGCTTTGTGGTGGACGAGGAGAGATTCGAACTCTCGGTACAGTTACCCGTACGCATCCTTAGCAGGGATGTGGTTTCAGCCGCTCACCCACTCGTCCTTTTGGAGGCTGCAATTATAGTCATATATAGATAATATAGAACTTAAAATTGTTCCAATATTTTTCTAACCACTTCTGAAGGGTTTTGAGAGTTGTAAATAGGACGTCCAACAACAATAAAGTCTACCCCTGCACCCTTTGCATAAGCAACGTCCGCTACTCTTTGCTGATCACCGGCATCCTCGCCAAATGGGCGAATTCCAGGGGTCAGAGTCATAAAGTTTTTATCCGTAATCTTTTTTATAGATGCACTCTCATAAGCTGAACAGACAACGCCATCAAGTCCACTCTCATGTGCATCTTTTGCAAACTGGTCTGCTTTTTTTTCGATTGAGTTCTCATAAACCTCTACAAACTCCTCTTCGCTAAAAGATGTAAGAGCCGTAACTGCTAAAACAATCGGGCGATTTTCATACTTCTGCAGCCTGCTCATAACCTCTTGCATGGCACGCTTTCCCGCGCTCGCATGAACGTTAAACATATCAACGCCTAGCCCCATAATGGACTCTGCGGCATCCGCCATCGTATTTGGAATATCGTAGAGTTTCAAATCTAAAAATATTTTAAAATCTGGATTTATCTTTTTAATATCCATTAAAAACTCTTCACCGTCGCGAATATAGCTACGAAGTCCTACTTTTAGCCAGATGTCGTACTCTTTTATTTTGTTGATTAAATCTAGATTTTCTTCTTTTGTGGGTAAATCAAGGGCTACGCAAAGTTCCATAACTACTCTTTTTTTTAGGGAAGTATAACATTTGTAAAATTAAATAATCACTCCCTTTATGAGGAGTGATTTATAACTACTTCTCTTTTGCCAGAGCTGCTATCTTCGCTACGATGCTTGGATCTTCCAGAGTAGAGATGTCTTGAGTTATCTCTTCTCCTTTTGCGATTGAGCGGAGGATTCTTCTCATAATCTTTCCTGAACGTGTTTTAGGCAAGCCTGGAACAAATACAATATGGTCACAAAGGGCAATGTTTCCAATCTCTTTTTTGATGATCTCATTCATCTCTTTCTCGATAGCTTCATAGCTATCAAAGCGGCTCTCCTCAAGAGAGTGCTTCATAACAACATAAGCAAAGATAGACTCCCCTTTAATAGGGTGCGGTCTTCCAACAACTGCAACTTCCGCCACTTCATCCTCTTTTGCCAATGCCGCTTCAACCTCGGCAGTACCCATTCTGTGTCCGCTTACATTTATAACATCATCTGTGCGTCCAGTAATGGTAATGTAGCCGTCTTCGTCATAGTTTGCACCATCGCCCGTAAAGTATACTCCTCTGCCGTTTTGCTTGACATCACCGAAATATGACTTTATAAATCTATCTTCATCTCCCCAAATCCCTCTTATCATGGAAGGCCATGGGCGCGTAATACATAAAAACCCGGTATCGCCAGGCTCTTTTTTATTGCCGTCTTTATCGACAATCTCAGCCATAATCCCAGGAAGAGGCAGAGTCGCACAACCCGGCTTAATAGGTGTAGCTCCAGGAAGCGGAGATATAACGTGTCCGCCAGTCTCAGTCTGCCAGTAAGTATCCACGATTGGGCATCTGCCCCCGCCGACCTCTTCATGATACCACTCCCACGCAGGAGGGTCAATAGGCTCACCAACTGTTCCTAAAACTTTCAGGCTTGAGAGGTCATACTTTGAGGGTTCATGTTCGCCCATATTGTGCAATACTCTTATGGCAGTAGGAGCGGTATAGAATTGACTTATTTTATAATCCTGTACCATCTTCCATGCACGTCCCGCATCCGGATATGTAGGAACACCTTCAAACATAACAGTTGTTGCTCCCATTGCAAGCGGTCCGTAAACTATGTAAGTATGCCCGGTAATCCAGCCGATATCCGCCGTACACCAGTAAGTATCGTTCTCTTTTACGTCGAACACCCACTCCATAGTCATCTGCGCCCAAAGTATGTAGCCAGCTTGATTGTGCTGTACCCCTTTTGGTTTGCCCGTACTTCCCGATGTGTATAGCAGGAAAAGCGGGTCTTCAGCATCCATCGGCTCAGGCTCACACTCGATAGGTTGATCTTTTATAAGCTCATCATATGAGAAATCTCTTCCTTCATGCCACTCTATCTTTTCGTTATTTCTCTTTACAACCAGAACTTTCTCAACTGGAGTTTCACCCTTTATAGCTTCATCAACAACTGGCTTTAGCATATAAGGCTTGCTTTTTCTATAAGCGCCGTCAGCGGTGATCACAACCTTTGCATTTGCATCTTGAACTCTGTCTCTAAGCGCTTCAGCCGAAAAACCGCCAAATACTATAGAGTGAATTGCACCGATTCTAGCACATGCAAGCATTGCGTATGCGGCTTCTGGAATCATCGGCATATATATTACGACACGATCACCCTTTTTTACGCCGAAATCGTTTTTTAACAAATTGGCAAAACGGTTTACATTGTAGTAGAGTTCAAGGTATGTGATACTCTGCTTGTCTCCTCTGTCACCCTCAAATAAAATAGCTGCTTTGTTCTTGCGACTGCCAAGATGAC
>NZ_JAVVFL010000235.1:0-2926 GCF_032250635.1 Sulfurimonas sp. | reverse complement strand
GGAGATTGTCTCCGCACTCGCACCTTGGTAAAAAGCCGAAACTACGATTTGCGGAGGGATAACTCTTGGATACTCGCTAATAGGGAGTGCGCGCATAGAGATGACACCTGCAAGCACGATAATAATCGCGATAACTGATGCAAAAATTGGTCTTTTTATAAAAAAGGCAGAAAACATCTTACTTGCCTTCCATAATGGTTACTTTGCTATTTGGTCTAAGTTTTGCGATATTGCTTGAAACTACCATATCGCCCTCTTTTACCCCGCCCTCAATCATCGCTACACCCTCTTCTACATGAAGCACATTCACAGGGCGCATAACTACAGCTCCGTTTTCTACAACATAAACAACGGTTGCATCGGGAGTTTTAATCAGTGCTTTTTGCGGGATTTTTGCGACGCTCTCATAACTAAAACCGCCTAAATTTACCTCAACGTAAGAGCCTACCATAAGCTCTCTGTCTGGGTTTTTAAATGTTGCTCTTAGAAGTAGCGTTTCTGTTTGCGTATCGATCTTTGGAGCCATATAATCCACTATGCCGCTGAAACTTTTTGCACCGACCTTCAACGTAACCTCTGCGCCTGTTTTGATCTGTGCGGCGTACTTCACAACGTCGCTGCTTGGAAGAGAGAACTCCGCATAAACTCTACTCAGTGCCGTAATAGTCGTAAGATTTGAATTTTGCAAATCTGCATCTATAAAATTGCCCTCATCGCTGCTACTCATACCCACAACCCCGCTAATAGGAGCTTTTATAGTTGTATAACTGTAGTTCAACTCCGCTTTTGCAACCAACGCTTTGGCTTTTTTCACCTCTGCATTTGTATCATCGTAAGCATATAAAAGAGCATCTCTTTGCTGCTCGCTTATTGCACTGTTTTTGAAAAGGTACTCTGCCCTGCTCCAATCTTTTGAAGCTTTGCTAAAGTTTGCCTCTGCCTTTGAGAGAGCCGCTTTTGCTTCATCAAGCGCCGCTCTGTACTCCCCTTTTTGTATCTCGTACAAAACATCGCCCTTTTTTACAGCTGAACCCTCTGTAAAATTCTCTTTTTCTAAAACTCCGCTTACTCTTGCAAAGACAAAAACCTCTTCAAAGGGTTTTAAAATAGCGGAGTAGCTCTTTGTAAAATCAACTCTCTCAAACTTTACAACTTGAGCCTTTACCGGCAACGGAGGCATTTGCGCCGTTTTCGGCTGGCTTGAAGCACCACCTTTTTCATCACTACACCCTACAAACAGCAGTGAGACCACTACAAGCGATAATGCTAAACTTTTCATCTATAAAAACTCCTTAATATCTTTTCCGCTGTAGTAAATCAGCTCTGCTTTTTTAACTTCTAAATCCAATAACGCTCTTTTGTAACCTCTAGCGGCATCATACTTCTCGCTCATAGACTCAAGATACGCCACATTGTCGATTGTTCCGTTTTGGTACTTAAACTTTACAAGCTCATAGGTTGAAGAGGCGGCGTCAAGTGTCGCTTTGGTTGCATCAACTTTCAGTCTTGCAATCTCTAGTGCCTTTTTTGCAAATCTATACTCCACATCGGCTCTATGTTTCTCATGCTCCAGAGTAGATTTTTTACTCAAATACTCTTGAAATTTCGACTCATAAGCCTTTGTGCGTGCGCCAAAATCAAAGACATTCCAGGTGAGATTGAGCATGGCTATATTTTGAGTATCGACCAAAAAATCGCTCTCTAGGCTCTTGTCGTCAAAATAGTACTCGCTGTAACTCAGCGTATTGTCAAAATAGATCTTGGGAAGATTTTCACTCTTTTTTGTCTTAGCCTCATGCAGCACAGAGAGCGCATCATACTCAAGCGCTTCAATGTCAGCTCTCAGCGTCTTCTCCTGCTCATTTAGCGCAACTACGGAACCTTCGTCTATCTTTTGGATTTTTTGTGTAGTGTAGTACTCAAGCGTATACAAAATTCTCTGCGATTCCAACTCTATCTCATTTAACATAACTACCGAGTTTTTAAGCCTAGAGTCAATCTTGTCAACCTCATCTTTTGTTGCAGAGCCTGACTTATAAAAGAGATCAAGCCGTTTGAACTCAGCTTTTAACTGCTCAATCTCTTGGCTTGTAGCCTCTTTGTCGGATTCTAGCGAGAGGTACCCAAAGTAGAGCCTTGCTACATCAAGAGAGATGTTGTTTTTAGTAGCCTCTACATTTTGTTTGCTAGCATCTATGCTTGATTCTAGCTGGTTGTAAAGACTCCCTTTTTTACCGCCGTCATAAAGCGTGTACTTAAAACTAGCTTGGACTCTTAGTGAATTTTCCGCCAATGCGGCAGTCTCCTCATAAACGTTTTGGTATGTTGCGCCAAGCTCTAATGTCGGCAGGTACGAACTCTTGGAGCTCTCATAAGCTTTCTCTTTTGCGCTAAGTGAATGCGTAGCAGACTCAACAACCCTGTTTTTATGCGATAACTCTATAAGCTCATCAAGCGTATATGAGTATAGAAAAATCGGGATGAAGAGCACAGGAAATAAAAATTTCACCTATTCTCCTTTGTTCTATGTTTACGAAATAATATCACACTAACTCTTAAATATGTCTTGCCAGAAAGATATATTTTTGGCTATAATAACGCTATGAAAAAAAATAGAGTACACACAGACCTTATAACAAATTTTTATGACAAAGTAAGCGAAGGGGAGCTTTCCGAGGTTTTTTTAATGACTTTTCCAATAGCAGTCATCCAAAAGACAATCTTTACACATGCCGAGAGTTTTTTAAAAGAGAAGTTTGACCTCTTAAACTCCGAGGTTGATGTTTTAGCCTCACTCTTTACACACGGAAAAGTGCTCTCTCCGACACAGCTTTATGACCTGACTATCTTCTCATCCGGCGGCATGACAAAGGTCTTAAAGAGGCTTCAAGAGAGAGGTCTTGTATATAGAGAAGAGGACAAAAAC
>NZ_JAVVFL010000020.1:0-17326 GCF_032250635.1 Sulfurimonas sp. | reverse complement strand
ATCAGATAGTATAAAACTTTCTTTTAGAATAAATTAGATAAAATATCTCCAATTATGTAACAAAGTTATAATGGAGTATTGAATGGAAAATTACGGCGCTAGTAATATTAAAGTCCTAAAGGGATTAGAAGCAGTTCGTAAACGACCCGGTATGTACATAGGCGATACGGGTCATAGAGGTTTACATCATTTAGTTTATGAAGTTATTGATAACTCTATTGATGAAGCAATGGCCGGTCACTGTGATACCATCAATGTAACTCTTACAAAAAATGGCACATGTAAAGTGTCTGACAACGGGCGCGGTATTCCTACCGATATACATCCAGGCGAAGGGATAAGTGCCGCTACTGTTGTTTTAACTGTTCTTCATGCCGGCGGTAAATTTGATAAAGATACCTATAAAGTTTCCGGTGGTCTCCACGGTGTAGGTGTTTCAGTCGTAAATGCTCTATCTTCAGAACTAAAGATGACTATTTATAGAAATGGTGAAATTAATGAGCAGGATTTTAAAAAAGGTATACCTCAGGAACCTTTAAAAATCATCGGTAAAACTCGCAAATCAGGTACTACAATAGAGTTTGCTCCAGATCCTAGTATATTTACTGAAACAATAATTTTTGAGTTTGACTATTTAGCTAGAAGATTTAAAGAACTTGCATACCTTAATCCATTTATAACAATTAACTTCAATGATGAAAGAACTAATGTTTCGCAAATATACCACTTTGAAGGCGGTATAGCGCAATATGTTGCAGATTTAAATAAAAAACAAGAAGTTGCAAAAGTTTTTGAATTTAGTTCAAAGATTGAAGATATAGAGTTTGACGTAGCGCTTATGTACAACGACTCTTATGAAGAAAAAATTTACTCTTTTGTGAATAATATACGTACTCCAAACGGCGGAACACATGAAGCTGGATTTCGTGCGGCCCTTACGCGAGCTATATCAAACTACAACTCTCAAAACGGAGCCGCTAAAGAGAAAGATGTAAAAATAAGCGGCGAAGATACTGGCGAAGGTCTTATTGCTATTGTTTCAGCTCGTGTTCCAGAACCTCAATTTGAGGGACAAACAAAAGGTAAACTTGGAAATACTTATGTAAGACCGTTAGTTCAAAAAGCAACATATGAACTTTTAAGTAAATACTTTGAAGAAAACCCAATCGAAGCAAAATCGATTGTTGCAAAATCTCTTATGGCGGCACGCGGTCGTGAAGCTGCTAAAAAAGCAAGAGAATTAACACGTAGAAAAGACTCTATGAGTGTAGGAACACTTCCTGGAAAACTTGCAGATTGTCAAAGCAAAGACGCTTCTATCTGTGAACTTTACCTAGTGGAGGGCGACTCTGCGGGCGGCTCTGCAAAGATGGGACGCGATAGAGTTTTTCAAGCAATTTTACCGCTAAAAGGTAAGATTTTAAATGTTGAAAAAGCAAGACTTGACAAGATTTTAAAATCTGAAGAGATTACAAATATGATTACGGCTATGGGCTGTGGCATAGGTGATGAGTATAATGAAGAGAAGCTTCGTTACCATAAAATCATCATAATGACGGATGCCGACGTTGATGGTTCACATATTCAAACGCTGCTTCTTACATTTTTCTTCCGTCATTTTCGTGAAGTTATTGAAAACGGGTATCTCTATCTAGCACAACCGCCTCTTTATCGCTATAAAAAAGGCAAAAAAGAGATTTACTTCAAAGATGATCGCCAAATGAATGACTTTTTGATTGACAACGGAATAGAGTCTTTAGAAGAGCAAACTGTAGGGCACAACGATTTGGTCTCATACTTTAGGATGGTCGATCACTATAGAGGTTCATTAGAGGCTCTTGAGAGAAGATATGCACTTGTAGAGCTTATACGCCATTTCATAGAAAATCCTGATCTTATAGGTCTTGATATAAAAAGTATGTATAAAAAAGTTGAAGAGTTTTTGACTAACAAAGGAAATAATATCCTTACCAAAACAATTACTGAAGATTCAATTCATATTTTTGTACAGACAAAAGATGGAATGGAAGAGTTATTTATAAATGATGAGCTATTTGCAGCGCCGCACTTTTGTGAAGCGAGTTATGTCTATGGAAAAATAAAGGATTGGAATTTAGATTTTAAAGATGATGTTTTAAAAGTATTAAATAATATTATCGATTATGCTAAAAAAGGTGCATATATCCAACGTTATAAAGGTCTTGGAGAGATGAATCCAGATCAGCTTTGGGAGACTACAATGACACCTGAAAATAGAGTTTTACTGCAAGTTGCTATTGAAGATGCAGAACTTGCAAGCGATACATTTACTCTCTTTATGGGTGATGAAGTTGAACCTCGTCGTAACTATATTCAAACACATGCAAAAGACGTTAAACATTTAGATGTTTAATATTTAAACTATATGCTACTTCCAGAGATTAAAGAGAGAGAGTACCGTTTTAAGTTAGCACTTAGAATGGTACTTCCTATTTTTGCTCTTATAGTTGCTTTAGTTCTCCATACTTTTATAACCAGCCAAGACACCTTAAGCACATCATTTTACGTTGAATCAATTTTAGTTTTAGTATTTAGTATCTATTTTATTTTCTACCTTATATACAAGGGGTTTGATACTAAAATAACGGATAGTATCTCAAAAGCTTTTACAAGAGAGTATATGTATGAGTACCTAAAAAAAGAGATAAATGAGTCTAAAGAGTATACGCTTGTACTTTTAAGTGTTGATAATCTTTATGAGATAAATAGCCGTTATGGTATAAAAAACGGTGATAAAGTACTCTCTAAAACAATTGATTGGCTAGCTGATTACCTAAAATCAAAAGATATATATAACTTTCCTATCGGACGCATAAAAGGTGGTGATTTTATTATCGGGCTTAGCGGAGATAAGAGTCAATATAAAACAATTTTAGAGCTAATGTGCTTAAAGAGTGAAGATTTTAAGATTGATGATATTGAAGTGCAGATATCGGGAGCTATAAATGATACAAAATTTTCAAGAGATATTGATTATTTGATAGAGAATCTTTTTGAGTTACAGATTAATAACAGAGACTCCAAATCAGCACTTGAAAGTACTGATGAAGTAAATCCAAATGAACTTGAATACGGTGTTATAAATGCCATTAAAAGAGAAGATCTATTGATCTATACACAAAGCATTTTTGAAAATGAGAGTGAACTCTTTAAAGAGTGTTTTATTAAGCTAAAGAGAGAAGATGGGACAATCATTCATCAAAAAAATTATATGAAAATTTTGGATAAACTGAGATTGATGGGTGATTATGATCTTATTGTTTTAGAAAAAATACTCAAGATGTGCAAGAGGTCAGATAAAGGTAAGTTTGCCATTCACATCTCTCCTACTTCTCTTAGAAATTATACGGTCTTAACAAAGATAAAAGAGATTTTTGCAAAAAACGAGTGTGTGAAAAATAGAATTATATTGATATTTGAGGAGAGTGAGTACTATCCAAGAATAGAGAAGTTTAATGCTATCTTACAACAACTTAGAAACTTAGGGGTTCTTATTGCGCTAGACAGACTTGGTTCCCTGCATACAAGCTTTTTATATCTGCGTGATCTGGATATTGATATTGTAAGAATAGATCCATATTATACGAAAGAGAGCGAAGAGAAAGAGTATAAAAATATTATAAGCGGTTTTAGTGTTATGGCGCATGAAAAGGGTGTTAAGACATGGGTAAAGATGATTGAGAGCCAGAGTAGTTATACTATGGCAAAAGAGTTAAAAATTGATTATATGCAGGGCAGATATATAGCGCCTTTAGATAAAAATGAAAATAACAGGAGTTAGTATGAAATACGGTGAAAAAATTATTCAAGAGTTTGATGTAGAGAAAGATTTGGAAATTTGGCCAAATGAGCATAAGAGAAATTATCTTATAAAGATGACACTTCCGGAGTTTTCATGTCTATGTCCTAGAAGCGGATATCCTGATTATGCAACAATATATTTGGAGTATACGCCTGATGAGTGGGTTGTAGAGTTAAAAGCTGTAAAGCTCTATATAAACTCATTTAGAGAGAGACATATCTCTCATGAAAATAGTGCAAATGAGATATATAGTGTTTTAGAGAGAAAATTAAAACCAAAATATATGAAAATAGTGGCTGATTATAATCCTAGAGGAAATGTTCATACTGTTATAGAGATAGACAGCTCAAGAATTTAGATACTCTTTTAGCCAAAGAAGAGCGTCTTTACGATTTTTAAATTTACCATGCATTTGAGCTTCATAAGCTTCGTTCAAAATCTCTGAAAAGAGAGGTGAGGGTTCAATTCCAAGCTCTAAAATATCTCTTCCCATTAAAATGGCTGGAAGTTTTTTGTTGAGTATATTGAGCTCTCTGGCTCTTTTTTTTATCTCTTCGCCGGCTCTGTAAATTTCAGAATTGTGATTTGCAAAGTAGATTGAACTGCTTAAAATAAGGAGTTCATCTATATTTAATTCAGCAGCGAGTTTATATATATGATAGTCGCTTATACTGCTTTTATAAAGAGTATCTATCTCACTACATTTTTTTACAAGCAGAAGGGATCTTTGTAAAAGCTCTTTTTCATAAGTTATTTTTTCTATAAAATCTTGCGCCTCTTTTTGAGAAAAGTTATAACAAAGAGCTGCTAACATTAAGATGATGTTTGTTTGATTGTCAGTTGTTCGCTGTTTTGCAACCTCATCAATTACGGAGATATTTTGAGTATAAAGGTCACTTCCAAACTCTTTTAAGAGTTCAAATCCGCGTGATGGTTTTTTTGCGTAAAGAAGAAGTTTTTTTATCTCCTCAAATATTCTCTCTTTTGGAAGCTCGTTTAACATTCCGCTTAAGACCATATCTTTACATATAGAAAAAAGATCATCTTCAATTTTAAGCTCAAATCTTGTAGCAAATTGAACAGCTCTTAAAACTCTAAGAGGGTCCTCTCCAAAACTTTCTAAATTTACGGCTTTAAGTATTTTGTTCTCAAAATCTTTAATTCCGCCGAATGGGTCTAATATTTTTCTCTCTATAACATCATAACCTACAGAGTTAATCGTAAAATCTCTTCTTGATGTTGCTGTTTTAAAATCAAGTGTTGTGTCTATAGATATCTCAAATCCTCGATGTCCTGATTGAACTTTGTTGTCGATTCTTGGAAATGAGAAGTCTAAATCGTACTCTTCAAAGTATAGTTTACAAACCCCAAAACTTTTTCCCACGACATTAACACTGCCAAACTCTTTTAGTATGTTTTGCAACTCTGAAAAAGATGATATGCCGTAAATTTCAATATCTATATCTTTTGACTCAATCTTAGCAAGATAGTCCCTGATATACCCGCCAACAATAATAGGCTTAATACCGCAACTCTTTAGTTTTTCAAAAATAGTATCTAGTTTATTTGGATAATAAATCATATAACTCCTAAAAATGAACAACTCTCTTGCTTTTAAATGTATTATAACACTACTTTTACATAGATATAACATTATTTAAGGTATAATCGCGAAAATTTTTATCTTGGTTTCATGTTTAAGAAGCCAAAGAAGGAAGCCTCGTGCAAAAGATTAGAAATATTGCAGTTATAGCCCATGTTGACCATGGTAAAACTACATTGGTTGATGGATTATTAGAACAGTCGGGAACATATGGAGCTCATGAGCAACATGATGAAAGAGCAATGGATAGCAACGATTTAGAAAGAGAGCGTGGAATCACGATTCTTTCTAAGAATACGGCTATTCGTTATAAAGATTACAAGATTAACATTATTGATACTCCGGGTCACGCTGACTTCGGTGGAGAAGTTGAGCGTGTTCTTAAGATGGTAGATGGTGTTTTAGTTCTAGTTGATGCTTATGAGGGTGTTATGCCTCAAACTAAGTTCGTTGTTAAGAAGATGTTGGCACTTGGTAAAAAGCCGATTGTTGTTATTAACAAGATTGACAAGCCCTCTGCTGAACCGGATCGTGTTGTAGATGAGATGTTTGACCTATTCGCTGCAATGGGTGCAACTGATGATCAACAAGACTTCCCTATTATCTATGCAGCAGCAAGAGATGGTATAGCTAAGCTTGACATGGCGGATCCTGATGGAAACTTTGAGTGCATCTTTGAAACTATTTTAAAGCATATTCCTGAGCCAGAAGGTGATAGAGAAAATCCGACTCAAGCTCAAGTATTTACACTTGACTACGATAACTATGTCGGTAAAATAGGTATTTCTCGTATTTTTAACGGTGTTATCAAAAAAGGTGACAACATTATGCTTGCAAAAGCTGATGGTGAAATGGTAAAAGGTAAAATTAGTAAGCTTATTGGTTTCCACGGTCTTAACCGTATGGAGATTCAAGAGGCAGAAGCTGGAGATATCGTAGCATTCGCAGGTTTAGAGACTGTTGATGTTGGAGATACGGTATGTGATCCTAAAAATCCTATGCCACTTGACCCAATGCACATTGAAGAGCCAACTTTAACAGTTGTATTTTCTGTAAATGATTCACCACTTGCCGGTCAAGAAGGTAAGCACGTAACTTCAAACAAACTAAAAGAGCGTTTAGAGTTTGAAATGACGACTAACGTTGCAATGAAACTTGAAGTTGTCGGTGAGGGTAAATTCAAAGTTTCAGGACGTGGTGAGCTTCAGATTACAATTCTTGCTGAAAATATGCGCCGCGAAAATTTCGAATTTGGTGTATCTCGTCCGGAAGTAATCGTTAGAGAAATTGAAGGTGTTAAGTGTGAACCGTTTGAGCATTTAGTGATTGACGTTCCAGAAAACTTAAGCGGTTCGGTAATTGAAAAACTTGGCAAGCGTAAAGCTGAGATGAAATCTATGGTTCCGATGGGGCAAGGTTTCCAAAGAATCGAGTTTGAAATCCCGGCTCGTGCACTTATAGGTTTTAGAGGACAGTTCTTGACAGATACAAAGGGTGAAGGTATTATGAACCACTCATTCTTGGATTTCCGTCCATACAGCGGAAGCGTTGAATCAAGAAGTTACGGTGCGCTTATAAGTATGGAAAACGGCGAAACTTTAGCGTATTCACTTTTCAATATTCAAGATCGCGGAGTTCTTTTTATAGGACCGCAAACAAAAGTATACGAAGGTATGATTATCGGTGAGCACTCACGTTCAAACGATTTAGTAGTAAATCCTATTAAAGGGAAAGCACAGTCAAACGTTCGCTCAAGCGGCGCAGACGAAGCTATTAAACTTATTCCACCTCGTGACATGTCACTAGAGCGTGCACTGGAGTGGATAGAGGATGATGAGCTTTTAGAAGTAACTCCTAAGAGCATCCGTATTCGTAAAAAGTTCTTGACTGAAAGCGAAAGAAAAAGACACATTCGTAAATAATCTCCTATTTTCCACACATGTTATCATGTGTGGAAAATCCTCATAAATAATCTTAATTTTGCTATACTGTCCCATAAAAAAATATTAAATATTTACTTCAAAAGGATAAGCAATGGATGGAACTCTGTATCTAGTATCCCTTCTTGTAGTTGTTATAATGGCTTTTGCCCTTTATCGTGGCAATAGTTTTAAGCTGATGTTTCTCGTCTTGGCAGTCGGTGTTTATATAATATATTCACATGAAACGGGCAATACCGCCACAAAATACAAAGACGAAGTGATAGAGTCACTCGATAAATCTGCACGGGATTTTAGTAAGTCCCGTGGGACAGAGGGATATGATGAAAATAAGATAAAAAAAGAGGTAGAAGGAGATTAGAGCTGCTTTTTTGAAGCGCTAAAATCTTTTTACATACCCATGACAATAAGGCTCACTCCCTTTTTTGTCATAGTAGTCTTGATGACTCTCATCAGCCGCATAAAACTCAGAGCTGTTGAGTATTTTTGTGGCAACTTTATATCCGTTAGCTTCAAGCTTTTCAATAAGAGCCTCAACTATTTTTCTCTCCTCTTCACTGCTTACAAACACTGCGTAGAGATACTGCTCTCCAATATCTGGACCCTGACCATCTGTTTGTGTAGGGTCATGTATCTCAAAAAATGTTTTAGCAATCTCTTCGTATGAGATTAGCTTGTTGTCATAAACAACTTTGACGGCTTCAAGATGTCCAGTGTTTGATCGGACAACCTCGTAGTAGCTCGGGTTTTTTATATGCCCGCCCATAAATCCTGAGATCACCTCTTTTACGCCATCAAGTTTTTGCAAGTAGTACTCCACTCCCCAAAAACATCCTCCCGCAAAATATGCATAGGATAGATTTTCATCTTTAATGTCCGGCTTTTTTACAAGGTTAAGAGATATTGAATTTACGCAGTGCCTTGTGTTTTTGGATGTAAAACCCTCGCCTTCAAAGACATGACCCAGATGTGCTCCGCAGTTGGCGCAGACTATCTCTACTCTTCTGCCATCCGCATCGGGAATTCTCTTGATAGCACCCTCTATGGCATCATCAAAGCTTGGCCAACCGGAGCCGGAATCGAACTTATCACCGGAGTCATAAAGTGGAGCATCGCAGACTTTACATGTATAGACTCCTCTTGATTTTTCATTTGTGTATTTTCCTGAAAAAGGTCGCTCAGTACCTTTGTTGATGATTACACTTTTCTCCTCTTGGCTAAGTTTTTCGATTTTTGAACTCCATGGTTTTAGTTCAGATGCATTCATGTTAATTATTATGAGTATGAAAACTATAAAATTTTTCACACACTACTCCTTATTTAGATTTGTTCCATTATACGCTATAAAATTTTATGCAAGATAGAGATATTTTATTTGAGTAAAATTTATAATATTGCTTTTATCAAAAAAAAATCTTCATAAAGATATAATCCTATACTGAATTTTAGGAGAAGAGATGAACAGAAAAAAGATATACAATCCTGAATCAAATGAAAGTGTAAATGATAGACGAATATTTGGCGGCAATCCAACCGGAATATTTGAGCTAAACGATATAAAATACCAGTGGGCATACAATCTTTGGGAGATGATGTTAAACAACACATGGTTTCCAAAAGAGGTTGATATGACGCGCGACGTTAGCGACTACAAGCAGATAACCGATGTTGAAAAAGCAGCTTACGATAAAGCGCTCTCACAGCTTATATTTATGGATTCTCTGCAAACAAACAATATTATGGACAATATAAATCCCTATGTAACATCTCCGGAGATTAATCTTATTTTGGTTCGTCAGGCTTATGAAGAGGCGCTTCACTCTCAAAGTTATGCCGTTATGGTTGATAGTATCTCTGCAAACTCCAAAGAGATTTATGATCTTTGGCGACGCGACATGATGCTAAAGAGCAAGAACGACGCAATCGCGGCTGTTTATGAGGAACTCTCTAAAAACCCGACAGAACACAACTTTGTAAAAGCATGTTTTGCAAACCAGATACTTGAGGGCATCTACTTTTACAGCGGTTTTGCCTACATATATACGCTTGCAAGAAGCGGTAAAATGCTTGGTTCCGCACAGATGATTCGCTTTATCCAAAGAGATGAAGTGACGCATTTGGTACTTTTCCAAAATCTTATAAATTCGCTTAGAAAAGAGAGGCCAGATCTTTTTACCGAGCAGCTCAAGGGTGAAGTTATAGAGATGTTTAAAGAGGCGGTCAGACTTGAGACGGATTGGGGAAGATATATAACAGGCGGGCAGGTTTTAGGTCTTACGGATTCGATTATAGAGCAGTATATACAATATCTAGCCGATGACAGACTCGCAAGTGTCGGGTTTGCTAAGCTCTATAACGTGACAAATCCTATAAAATGGGTTGACGACTTCTCAAAGTTTAATGACCAAAAGACAAACTTTTTTGAGGGAACAGTTGCTAATTATTCAAAAGGAAGCTTAAGCTTTGACGACGACTTCTAAGCAGAGCGAATATAGACTCTGCTCGCTTCTTTTTAAAACGACAAAAAATTATAACGCCAATTTAGAAACACTTTTGGCGTTAGTAGATAAAACTCCCGAAAAATCTCTAATCGTCGCTCCCGAAGTTTGTCTAACGGGTTTTGACTATGAAAACTATGATGCGGCGATAGAGTTTTCCCATGTAGCCAACGAAGAGCTCAAAAGTGCCTCAAAAAAGAAGATAATCATTCTTAGCATGCTTGAGAAAAGAGGTGATGAAGTTTTCAATTTTGCCAAGATATTTTATAATGGTGAAATCGTATATGAGAGAGCAAAGGCAAAGCTATTTCGTTTTGGTGATGAGCAGATATACATGGCTGAGGGAAGCGGCGATGATATCAGGATTGTGGAAATTGATGGTATAAAAATTGGTATTTTAATCTGCTTTGAACTCCGTTTTAAAGATTTTTGGCAAAAACTTGAAGGGTGCGATGTTATAGCCGTTCCCTCATGGTGGGGAGTTTTAAGAACAGAGCATTTTAAAGTACTGACGCAGGCACTTGCCATTATAAACCAATGTTATGTTGTTGCAAGCGATTCACAAAATGAAGAGTGTACAAAAATGAGCGGAATAATAACTCCGCATGGCGAAGATGTAAGAAATGGAAATATGGCTTGTTTAGAGATTAAATATGATGAAAAAGAGATAGTTAAAATGAGACGATATATGGATGTAGAGATTGGATAGAATTACCGCGACAAAAACAGCAAAATTAGCGGATGAGTGTCACAAGAAATTCTCTTTAAGCGAGAGTGTTAAAAATGCAATCGCTAAAACAAGCAGGGAGGAGTTTGTTCCTGCAGGTTTTAGACATAACGCATATAAATTGGATGCTCTGCCGATGGGTTCATCGCAGTGGATAAGTTCTCCCTTGACGGTTGCGAAGATGACGGAATATCTAGAGCCAAAAGGTGCAGATAGGGTTTTAGAGATAGGTTGCGGAAGCGGTTACCAGGCAGCTGTTTTGTCGCATCTTTTTCGCGGAGTTTTTACCATAGAGAGAATAGAACCTCTAATTTTAGAGGCAAAAGCGCGTTTTAGAAAATTGGGTTTTACCAATATTCACACAAGGCTTGATGACGGACAAAACGGCTGGGCTCAGTATGCTCCATATGACAGAATCCTTTTTTCGGCAACGGCAAAAGAGATTCCTTCAAAAATTTTTGAGCAACTTTGTGAAGGTGGAGTTTTGATAGCTCCCATGCAGGCAGGCTCAAAACAGATAATTACACGTTTTAAAAAAACGAGTGGCTCCATACAAAAAGAGGAGCTTGAAGAGTGCGATTTTGTTCCGATTTTAAACGGAATTCAGAAGTGACTCTAAGCTTATTGTTGTAAAATAATATGAATACAAAGCAGGATAAATCTATGCAAATGATGTACGGTATTAAATACTCAAAGCCAGAAGTTGTCTTAATGCAAGAGACCGGTATCGGTGTGGCTGAAGCGGCGGCTAGAACATGCTATGACTCATTTGAAAACAGTGAAAATGAGGCAATTAGATATATTGAAAGCAATATGCCGGATAACTCAACATGTCAAAAGATAAATGATATAGAGGAGTCGAATCTGCTTCATGATTTGGCTTGGACCCATTTTCATCACTCTATTTTAGAGCATGCAAATCTCAGTTTTCTTATAAGAGGAACAAGCAGAGGCGTACTTCAAGAGCATGCGCGCCACCGTATACAGGCTATAAGCGTTAGAAGTACGCGTTATACCATGAGCTCTGTGATAAACGCTTTTATCGCCTCACAGACAACCGGAGACAAAGAGTTTTTTATAGACAAAGTTTTGAGTTTTGATATGTTTGTAACGTGTGATGAGGCGTACAACAGAGTTGAAATCGGGGCGATGTATGATAAGCTGAAATTCCAATCTCAAGCAGTAGAAAATTTCAATGAGATAGCTGTAGCAAAAAGCTCACTTGCGTTTTTAGAAGAGTTTAGAGGGAATCCAAAAGCACTTTTTGAAGCACTCGAGAGCGGAAAAAAGAAGCGTAATGTCGGAGATGCTTTTAAGCATATAATAACCGATAACGTAAAAGTTGATATGATAGTTACTTTTAATCTTCGCAGTTTAAAAAATTATTTGACACTTAGAGACAGCGGTGCGGCATATTTTCAGATAAGATGGCTTGCGCAAGAGATGATGAGAAAGACACCGTCGAAATATTTAGATTTAATAATCAAAAAAGGTTGAGTTTATGTGGAAATATATTTTAATAGCAAGTTTTCTCTTTAGTGGATGCTCATATTTTGAGTTTAACGCTGCAATGTGTGAAAATATCGGACCAAACGATAACCCTCAAAAAATTGAGGAGTGTAGAAACTACAATGAAGAAGAGGCACAAAAAGCTTTTGACAATACAAAAACAAAGCCTGCAAGTGATGAAGAGATAATAGAGTTTAAAAAATAAATTAAAGGATATACGAATGAGCGTAGAAAAAGAGTTAGAAGCCAGAAGTGGTGGCGTATGTGAACTTTGCGGAAGCAGCGAAGGGCTTAGCGCATTAGAAGTAGCGCCATCTGACGCAAGCGCAGAGCAGTCGATATATGTATGTGCAACATGCAAAGAGCAGATCCAAAATCCAGATAAAATGGATGAGACACACTTTAACTGCCTCAATGACAGCATGTGGAGCGAAGTCCCTGCAGTTGTAGTTATGTCATACAGACTTCTAAAGGCTCTTGGAAGAGAAGATTTGGTTGATATGATGTACATGGAGGAGGATGTGAAAAACTGGGCTCAGGCTGGCTTGAAGGGCGCATCCGAGAGTGCAGTGGTAAAAGACTCCAACGGAGTTGTTTTAAATGCTGGGGACAGTGTTGTAATCATTAAAGATTTAGAGGTTAAGGGTGCCGGCTTTACTGCAAAAAGAGGTACTATGGTTAAAAATATCACGATTCCACAAGACGTAGAGGGTCACGTAGAGGGGCGCGTAAACGGAACAAAAATTTACTTAAAAACAGAGTTTTTGAAAAAAGCCTAATTTAGTGCCTAGTGGTAAGCTTATGTAAAAGGAATATATGAACTCTTTGAAATCAGTACTCCTAAATATATCAATACCGTTTTTTATATTTTTGCTATTTCTCTTTATCGCATATTACGAAGCCAAGATACCCGAGATTATATTTGATCTGGTTCCATATCTTTTTTATGGCATAAGCGTGCTTATTTTATGGGTTTCTTGGCACTTTAACCGCAATAGATTTATTTTTATTGTCGTACCGCTGCTGTTAGTAAATGCGGGGTTTGAGTATTTGAGCGCAAAAAAAGCAACAGATCTCTTCTTATATGTCTCTTTGCTTTATCCGCTTCATCTTCTTATATTTTTATCTCTGAGGGAGAGAGGACTCTTCTCTATCTGGGGCATCTTAAAGATACTCTTTTTTTTGCTTGAGATAGGAGTCGTGTCATACCTGGTAGCTTATCCAAACGATAGTTTAATAGCTCTGTTTAAGATAAAACTCTTTGCCGCTTCTTTTTATCCGCTGCAGGATCTCTCGTTTGCTATAGGAATCTTTGTGCTATTTATAATGGGTGCATTTTTGATATTTAATAGATATCTAATTTACAACAGCTCCTTTTTCGTAATAACCGTGACTTTTTACGCGGGTTTATATTTTATAAAAACAGCTCATGCCTACGATCTCTCAATGTTGGCAATCGGTGTAATTATTTTTATTTTGCTCATAAGAGAGTCTTACCGCCTGGCTTTTTACGATGAACTTACATCGCTTCCGGGGAGAAGAGCGCTGGTAGAAGATATGGCAAAATTAGGAATAAAGTACTCACTCGCTATGATAGATATTGACCATTTTAAGAAGTTTAACGATACATACGGACACGATACGGGTGATGAGGTCTTAAAGATGGTCGCTTCAAGACTGGCAAATGTAGGCGGAGGCGGAAAAGTTTATAGATACGGAGGAGAAGAATTTGTTCTTCTTTTTCCTTCAAAAGATGCAGATGAGTCATATACTCATACGGATATATTAAGAGATGCAATCGCAAAGAGCCCCTTTAGCATCAGAAATAAAAAAAGCTCTAAGACGATATATGTAAATATCTCATCCGGCGTTGTGCAAAAAAGCTCAAAGGACAGAGATCCGTTTGCAGTTATGAAAAGAGCAGACAATGCCTTATACAAGGCAAAAAAAGCAGGAAGAAACCAAGTTGTAAAAGCTTAAAACAGAGGTATAAAATGCAAGCGCACAATAGATTTTACAAGATAGACGAAGATTTTAGAAATCCCTATGCAAGAGATAGAGACAGGGTTATTCACTCGGGGAGTTTTAGAAAGTTAGAGTATAAAACGCAGGTTTTTTTAAATCAAGAGGGTGACTTTTTTCGCACGCGTCTTACACACTCTATAGAGGTATCCCAAATTGCCCGCTCTATAACTTCTCATCTGGGACTCAACGAATCTCTCGCCGAAGCGATTGCTCTTTCACATGACTTGGGACACACGCCTTTTGGTCATATCGGCGGAGATACGCTTGATGAGTGTTTGAAGCAGGAGGGATTTGGCAACGGTTTTGAGCATAATTTTCAAAGCTTTAGAGTCGTCTCATCGCTTGAGAAGAGATACAATGGATTTAGCGGTCTAAATCTTACCTTTGCAACTCTAGAGGGGATTCTTAAGCACTCATATCCATACAAAAAAAGTTTTCTTCCTCCGGTCATAGATGAGCAGTTCAATCTCGATACCCATCCCAGCATCGAGGCAATGATAGTTGACCGGGCAGATGAGATAGCATATATAACCCATGATATAGATGATGGTGTAAATTCAGGATTGATTAGTTTTGATGATCTGCAAGAGAGTGATTTGATAAAAGAGATACTGGAGAAGGTGAAAAACGAGGGTGTAGAGGAGCGTGATGATGAGATGTTTAGATACCGCTTTGTCTCGCATTTAATCAACCGTCTTGTTTATTCGCTTATAGAGTACTCAAAAGAGAGAGTTGATAACTCTAGGATACTCTGCGCGACGCTTGATAGCAAGAGCGAGCTTCCTATCGGTTTTGAGCCAAAACTTGAAACCGAGATAAAAAAACTCAAAAAAATTCTCTTCTCAAAACTCTATCAGCACAAAGATATAATGATAAAGATGTTTGCAGGAAAACAGGCAATACGAGGTCTATATAGCGGATTAAATGAAGAGCCTAAGATGTTGCCGAATTTTTACCGCGTGCAACTGCAAAGCAGAAATAAACATAGGGTTATAGCCGACTATATAGCTTCAATGAGCGATAGACATGCGTTGTCTTTTTATAATGAGATGTATGGGAAACTGTAGTTAAAGTTGAAGACTAAAAAAAATATAAGCCCGAAGGCTTATATTAGAGGCGTGATTCGTAGCGTCTCATCATATAAAGACGCTTGAGCATTTTCTTACGAGATGCTATTAAGAACTTCTTGCGCTTTTCAGTTTTCGTTTCGTGGAAACGACGAGCACGAGCTTCAGTAACAATTAAGTTACGGTCAGTCTGCTTCTTGAAACGGCGGTAAGATGCATCAAAATTATCATCACTGCGTAGTACGATACCTGGCATATCACATCACCTACTTTCTTTAAAATTTTGGAGTCGAATTGTATCATAAATATCTTCAACTAAAATTTTATATTAGTGAGATAGAGATTTTTCTTAAAATTGATACAAATCAATGAGTCATGATTTTAAATCAGATAAGATTCGTCCGATTTAAAAGTTTAAGAGCGTAATGCGTTCTTGCCAGAGGAAGTTAAATGAATTATGTTCATTTTAGCCGTGTTGCAGCGTTGGGTGTCCTCCAAGCTTAGAGTATTGTTTATCGCAATACCGAAGTCAAATACTCAGATTGATTAACCGGATCATGAGAGTAGAGATATTTACCGATATCTCAAATTTTATTTCTCCTTCTAAAATAGGTCTTAGAGTGACCTGTTTTAGTGACCTCTATCTAACTTTTTCCAAACTCTCTTTAACGAACATTTTTGTATAATTCGCACATGATTACCCAAGACTCCATAGAAGCCCTAAAGGCACGCCTTGACATTGTTGATGTAGTAGGTTCGTATGTGGAACTTAGAAAAGCGGGTGCAAACTATAAAGCTCCATGCCCTTTTCATGATGAAAAAACAGCTTCATTTGTAGTAAGCCCCTCTAAGCAGATATACCACTGTTTTGGATGCGGCGCAGGCGGTGATGGCATTAAGTTTGTTATGGAGTATGAGAAGCTTAATTATCCAGAAGCTCTCGAGAAGCTTGCCTCTTCACACAACTTCTCTCTCTCCTACAGTGAGGAAAAGAAGAACAAACCACGTTCACAGTTTATGGAAAAAATAAATAGCTGGTATCAATACCTGCTCACTAAAAATCCAACAGCACTCTCTTACCTCAAAGAGCGTGGTATCTATGATAGCAGCATGGAGAAGTTTTTTATAGGCTATGCACCTGATTCAAATAACACGATAAACTATATAAAATCTGAACTTTTAAATATGAGTGAAGCAATTGAGATGGGTGTAATAGGAAGTGATGGAGCAAAGAGTTATGCTAGGTTTATAGAACGCATAATGTTTCCGATTCACTCCGCAAACGGTGCTATAGTTGGTTTTGGCGGCAGAACCATAACCGGACATCAGGCAAAGTATGTAAACTCTCCAGAAACTCCATATTTTAATAAATCTCGTCTTTTGTATGCGTATCATCTTGCAAGGCAGAGCATACATAAAACAAAACAGATTGTTATAACAGAGGGTTATCTTGATGTTATTATGCTGCATCAGGCGGGATTTGACAACGCCGTCGCAACGCTTGGTACCGCACTCACAGCTGAGCACCTGCCTCTTTTAAGAAAGGGCGAGCCTGAGGTTGTCATGGCGTATGATGGAGACAAAGCAGGGCGAGCGGCGGCGCTTAAAGCCTCAAAGCTTTTGAGTGCAAGCGGATTTAGCGGCGGAGTTGTTATATTCGGGGCAGGTTTAGATCCTGCGGATATGGTACAAAAGGGCGCAATAGAGGAGCTTTCAGAGATGTTTAGAACTCCTCAGCCTTTTATAGAGTTTGTTATAGATGAGATACTCTCTCTCTACAATCTCTCAGACCCAAAAGCAAAAGAAGTGTGCATGCAAGAGGCAATCGGCTATCTTAAAACCCTCTCTGCTATGCTCCAAGATAGATATAAAACATATTTAGCGCAAAGATTGGGAATCAATCCCTCATTTGTAAGACTGACTAACCAAACTAACACTAACACCAACAAACCTGTTGATGATAGAAGCCGTCATAAGGATATGTGGGAGCTTACACTCATAAAAACGGTTTTAGAGCATCCGGAATTTATAGAGCAGATACTAGATGTTTTAGACCCGTCACTCTTGCAGTTTCACTCGCATGAGTTTGCATTGGCACTTAGAGGAAAATTTGATG
>NZ_JAVVFL010000234.1:0-2972 GCF_032250635.1 Sulfurimonas sp. | reverse complement strand
GGAAGTGACGGAGATGAGGAGATTGTAAACTTTTTCAATCGCCACACAAACGTCTACAAAGATGACATCTATAAATTTCATACTTTTTTAAACCTCTCAAGTCTTTGGCAGATAGTTTCAAACAAACATTTTGCCCATCTTTTAACAGAGCCGTTTAAACCAAAAACGCTTCCTCCGTTGGATAACAGCGAAAATATATTTACTACTTTGGAGAAGCAGGATGTTTTGCTCTACCATCCTTATGAGAGTTTTGACCCCATCGTTAAACTGATTCAAACAGCAGCAAAAGACCCTGATGTCGTCTCAATTAAGATGACGCTCTACCGCTCAGGAACAGACTCGCCAATCGTTAAAGCACTTATGAGTGCTAGTGAATCAGGCAAGCAGGTAACCGTAATGGTTGAGCTTAAAGCAAGGTTTGATGAAGAGAACAACCTTATCTGGGCAAAAGCGCTTGAAAAATCGGGTGCACATGTTATCTACGGCATCAAGGGCTTTAAAGTACATGCAAAAGCAACGCTCATCACAAGAAGAAAAAACGGCAAACTTAAGCAGTACGCTCATTTAGGAACAGGAAACTATAACCCTGCTACCTCAAAAATATATACCGACATGAGTTACCTCACCTCAAAAGATGAAGTAACAAGCGACATGACACGATTTTTTCACTTTTTGACAGGATTTAGCAAAAAAGGGAAGCTTAACGAGCTCTATATGTCACCTTCACAAATCAAACCAAAAGTTCTCTCGCTTATCCAAAATGAGACAAGAAAAGGTGCAAACGGAGAGATTATCGCAAAACTAAACTCTCTTGTTGATGAAGATGTTATCAGAGCCCTCTACAAAGCAAGTCAAGCGGGTGTGAAAATCAATCTTATAGTTCGCGGCATCTGCTGTTTAAAAACGGGGATTGAAGGGGTAAGTGAGAACATCAGAGTTATCTCCATACTTGGAAAATATCTTGAGCACTCACGAACTTTCTACTTTAAAAATGATGAAGCCGGTGTCTATATCTCCAGTGCCGACTGGATGCCAAGAAACCTTATGAGACGCATAGAGCTCTTGACAGCGATTAAAGACAAAACAGCAAAAGAGAAGACTATCCAAATACTAAGACTTCAATGCGCGGACAATACTTTGGCGCATGAACTCCAAAGTGACGGCTCTTATAAAAAGATAAAAAATGATGGTGTAAAAAATATTAACAGCCATACTCTTTTAGAGGATTATGCAAACAAAATAGCCAAAGCTTCTCCTAAAGAGAGCGCTCCTTTGGTTCAAGAACTTATGGCAAATATCTTTAAAGAGGAGGAATAGCAATGCTTTACGATTTTAAAGATATGAGCCCTGAAATCGGAAAAAATAGCTGGATAGCACCCTCTGCCGATGTCATTGGCGATGTTACATGCGGAGAAGATTGCTCTATCTGGTTTGGAACAGTTGTTCGAGGCGATGTTCACTACATCACAATAGGCGACAGAGTAAGTATTCAAGACCTCAGCATGGTACATGTAACGCACTATAAAAAAGCCGACAAAAGTGATGGACACCCTACAATCATAGGCGATGATGTGACAATAGGACACCGTGTTATGCTTCATGGATGCACCATAGAAAACGCTTGTCTCATCGGCATGAGTGCGACCATACTTGATGGCGCGGTTATTGGCAAAGAGTCAATCGTGGGAGCCGGCGCATTGGTGACAAAAAACAAAATCTTCCCACCACGTTCACTTATTATGGGAAGTCCCGCAAAAGTCATCAGAGAGCTGAGTGATGAAGAGGTAGCCGAACTCTACGCTTCCGCATCGCGCTATGTAGAGTTTAAGTCTCACTACCAAAAATAGATGCCTGAATATTTTATTTTTGCAGATATCATCGGCATTACCGCTTTTACAATAAGCGGTTTTTTAATCGCCATAAAAAACAATCTTGATATACTAGGCATACTTATAGCGGCAACACTTACAGCTCTAGGCGGGGGCATAGTAAGAGATGCTATCCTAAACGCTCCTCCTTTTGCCTTTACATATCTGCATCCCGCTCTAACGCTAACGATTACAATTGCTTTAGTATTTATCTTTAAAATCTACAAAAAAGACTCTATCGAGAGAGGATGGATATTTGTAGTAAGCGACACCATAGGGCTTGTTGCATTTAGCATAACGGGCGCACTTATGGCGATAGATGCGCAGTTTAACTTCTTTGGCATAGTGATTCTAAGCTTTATCACCGCAGTCGGCGGAGGGGTAGCAAGAGACATCATGATAAACCAAGTCCCCTCAGTCCTAATCAGCGACTTTTACGGCTCTATCGCGGTTATAGTAGCACTTATTTTAGGCACGCTTAGCATTTTCGGCGCTATTAATGAGTTTAGTATCCTCACAACCGCGCTCTTTAGCATAGTACTAAGACTTTTAGCCTATAAAAGAGGGTGGCATCTGCCGAGGGTTGGTTGGTAGAAGGTTTTTAAAGACTTTTTAAAACATCCTCTTTCGTAAAATAGCCTCTTAGAGGCTTTTGCAGATAGGATTCATCCCTGCTTGAGACAAAAAATAGGGTCGGGAAGGTTTGTGTGTAAAAAAGCTCTATCGGGTAGCTATTTTCGTACTCGAAAAAGACGACAACGGCTATATATTTTCTGTTTACCTCTTTTTGCACCTCTTTGTCACTGAAAACCTCAACAAAAATCTTTTTACTCGCTGCGCACTCTTTTTTTAAGACCAAAAGCAGTAGCTCTTTCTTCTGCGCTTTTGCTTTAAACAATGCTGCATCAAAATCATTTTGCCACCTTATATGGTCTGAAAAGAGCGCTGCCACCGTTATAAACAGAGCGAAAAAAATCTTCACTTAAACTCTTTTTGCTCAGTTGCAAGCTCAACAACATTCGGATTTAAAAGAACAGGAAACACTTTTCTCACAGCATCACTGACCCACTGCGGATAGATTCTAAAGTTGAGCTTTACGCTAAC
>NZ_JAVVFL010000233.1:0-2981 GCF_032250635.1 Sulfurimonas sp. | reverse complement strand
CAGCCATTATGACCGAAGATGAAAAAGAAGAAGAAGAAGAAGAGCCAATGGCTCCAGAGAGAGAGAAGAAAGTTCAGCTATCGCCGTCTCTAGACTTCATAAAAAGAATTGAGTCTGAGACACCGGTATACAAAAAAGAGTATAGCGTTAAAACAGCTGCTGTAGAAACTAAAGTTGAAAAACCTATTGAAAAAAGCATCGAAAATATAAAAAAAGAGAATAAAAAAGAAGAGGTATCCCTGCCTGTTGTTGAAGAGGTAAAAGAGTCTATTGCTCTAGTGCAAAAACCTGCAGCAAACACAAGCACCATGGATATAACAAGAAGAGATAACGAAGAGGACATTAAACATGTAATCAAAAGATTCAATGTTAACCACAATCCTGCTTTAAGTCTGTTTGCCGCAAAAAAGTATTATCAATTAGGAAACTATGAACAAGCATACAACTATGCTCTGGCAACAAACGAATTAAACAACGACATAGAAGCAAGTTGGATTATTTTTTCAAAATCACTTGTTAAGCTCGGCAAAAAAGAGATGGCGATTGAAACACTAAAAAAATATATAAACCACTCCGATTCATCACAGGCTAGACAACTCTTAGATGAGATCTTATCAGGGAAATTTAAATGAAATTACTACTACTAACAACTCTCTTAGCAATAATTCTATATGCCGATGTAAAACGTGAAGTGCTTGAGCTATTTCAAAACAAAGACTACAAAGAGGCTTGCACAATTGGTTTTAATAACTTTGCAAAATACTCAAAAGATGAGGAGTTTGTCTCTTTATATGGGTTCTCCTGTCTTAATATTGATTATGTAGATAGATTGTCCGTTCCCATTACCACACTAAAGCTAACCTCTGAGTCACGTGCAAATGCAGCATATTTTTCAATTATACTTATGCAAAAAAGACTTCTTTATCATGCTTTGCTTGACAACTATGACATATCCTCACTAAACTTGCCTACAACCGACTATGTACTATCAAAAGTCTTTGATTTTTATACAAAACAGGGGAAACACGAGCCAAGAGAGTTTTACATTTTTGAAGATGAAGATGATAAGAATTTAAAATATAAGCTTTATATTTTAAAAGATGGTAAAATAGATAAAATGATTATTGAAGAGTTTTACAACTCTATAAGTACTAAAAAACATATTTATTGGTAGAGGGGGCATTATGGATAGAATAACATCTGATTTACTAGCTAATGGCTCTATCATGAAGAGTCAAGTAGACAGACTTGTTGCCAAAGGGCTTGATAGTAATTTAATACTTAGGGATATTACTATTTCCGGCTTTATGACTATGGATAGACTGGTCAGATTTATTGTTGAGAAGATACAAAGCGGCGAGTATGATCTATCTATAATAGACAATTACGACTACATTCAAGAAAAAGATATTCTTCTTAAACTTGCCCAAAAACTGAATCTTCTTTTCCTTGATCTAGACTCCATAGATATGGATTATAGGCTTACTGAAAAAGTTTCCCTTGCCCAGCTTAAAAAATATAACGCGCTGCCGGTATCTGAGGATGAACTAAGCATCACGGTCGCTTTTTGTGATCCTTTGGACATTGAAGCCCATGAGTCAGTGCAAAGGCTCTTTCCTACAAAACCTATTAAAATTACCGTTGCCACAAAAAAGCAGATTCAATCATATCTTTTTAAGGTTGAGATAAAAGATAGCGTAAAAGGGCTAGTCAAAAAAATAAGAGATGAACTAAACTCCATAAACTCTATAGATGAACAGCAAGAAGCTTCTTCTATCTTACTCCTGATTGACGTTATCCTAAGCTCTTGTATTAAAAGTCGTGCGAGTGACGTACATATTGAGCCTACAGAAAAAAACTGTGTTGTTCGAACAAGGGTAGACGGAAAGTTAATAGAGGTATTTATTTTCGAAAAAGATATATATCCTCCTCTTGCATCAAGATTAAAACTTCTTTCAAATCTTGATATAGCTGAAAAAAGAAAGCCTCAAGACGGTCGCTTCTCTACACTGGTTGGTGCTAAAGAGTATGACTTTCGTATATCAACACTTCCAGTACTCTACGGTGAGTCAATAGTTATGAGGGTTCTTGATAAGCAAAAAGCTCTTGTCAAACTTGAAGAAGCCGGTATGGATACCGAAAGTTACAATAAGTTTATAAAAGCTCTAAAGACGCCTTATGGCATTATTCTTGTTACAGGTCCTACGGGAAGCGGTAAAACAACAACACTCTACGGCGCACTTAATGAGCTTAGAAACGTTGAAGACAAAGTGATTACCGTTGAAGACCCTGTAGAGTATAGAATGAACCTTATTCAGCAGGTTCAAGTAAACCCAAAAGTAGGATTAACCTTTGCGGCGGCTCTTAGGTCTATCTTAAGACAAGACCCCGATAAGATTATGATTGGTGAAATTCGTGACTCCGAGACTTTGGAAATAGCCATTAAAGCTGCACTAACGGGACACTTGGTAATATCGACACTTCATACAAATGACTCTATAAGCGCAGTTACGCGTATGGTAGACATGGGTGTGCCTTCTTATCTTATCAGTGGTTCTTTAGTTGCAATACAAGCTCAAAGACTTGTAAGAAAAATATGTAAAAATTGTAAAACGGAGGAGAAGATTTCAGCGGCAGCCATAGAAGAGATAAGACATCTAGTTCCTGAAAATGCTAAATTTTATAATGGGGCTGGCTGTAAAGAGTGTAACGGAACAGGATACATGGGAAGAGAGATGATTTGTGAGGTTTTAGTTGTTAATGAAAAAATGTCATCTCTAATTGCAAAAGGTGCATCTATGGAGGCTCTACATGCCCAAGCAGTTGAAGACGGATTCGTCGGATTGTTTGAAAATGGCATAAACAAGGCTCTTGAAGGTGTCACAAGTTTAGAAGAAATTTTAAGGGTGGCAAAATAATGAAATACTTTGTAGCAACTATCCTCTCCAAGGGTAAAAAAGAACAGATTGGAATGTACGCCG
>NZ_JAVVFL010000019.1:0-18013 GCF_032250635.1 Sulfurimonas sp. | reverse complement strand
GCAAGAATTCAATTTAGCACTTGAAAACGGTAGCTATACGCCGAGATACGATTTAGAGTATATAAAAACTTACTTTGATGTCAAAGAGCTAAAAAGCGGTCGATATCTTTACAATAATGATAGCCATGAGATATCCAAAGAGCTATGCAAACAAGTAGATTTTTATAAAAATTCATATAGCTTTGAAGGTTTCCCTTTATACAAATTTTCAGATGAGCGGCTAGCAAATCTAGATGATAAAAGCAGTGGTTTTGAAGGCATTTTTCCTGTAATGAATTATTATATTGATAATATAGATGAGAGTGATGAGATGAACAGTATTGAAAAATTCATCTTTATAGGTATCGGCTTAGGAGTTCATATTCCTCTTATAAATGAAAAAATTAAAGCAAAAGAGTATTTAATTATTGAGGATGATATTGAGCTTTTTAGGCTCTCACTTTTTATAACCTCTTACTTTGATATTGCAAAAAATTCCAAACTCTACTTCTCTATAGGAGATGATGAAAATATTTTTCTTACTCAAATGAATAGGTTTTTAGAAAATACATTTTTTTATAACCGATATCTGAAGTACTCTTACTTTCCGGCACACTCAAACAACAAAATAAAGCAGATTCAAAATGCCCTCACATCACAATCATTTACTGTATTTCCATACAAAACGCAACTCAAAAAAATATTACGCCCTCTAGAGTATATGAATAACGGGTATAGAGTACTGGATCTCTCAAGACACTTTGAGGATTCTATATTTTCAAAAAAGCCTGTACTCCTAATCACTGCCGGTCCTTCGCTTAAAAAAAATATTGATTGGTTGAGGGCAAATCATAAAAAGTTTATTATTATTACCGTAACGGCAACGCTTAAAACTCTATATGACAACGACATTGTTCCGGATGTTGTTGCACATATTGATGGATTTGAAGCCTCACTGCCCCACTTAGAAAGTTTTCCGATTAAAGAGTTTTTGAAAGATAGCATTATTATATTAGGATCTTTTTCACCGGCAAAAATGAGAGATATCTTCTCAAAAGAACAAATCTATTATTATGAAGACCAAGTTAATTATTTTCAAAATTTTGGACAATTCTCTGGAGGAAGATGTGTAGGCTCCTCTACTCTCTTGCTTTCACTTATGCTTAATGCCAAAGAACTCTACCTGCTCGGGCAAGACCTGGCAGTTGATCAAGAGAGCGGATCTACCCACTCTGAGGATCATATATATAGCTCTAAAAATGACATGTTAGCAAAAGACAATCTAGAAAATGTTATGTCACTTAGAAAAAATCTTTTCCCTGTAAAAGGAAACTTTACGGAGACTGTATATACTACATCACTGTTTCATGGATCTATACAATCTCTCTATACTGGTATACCGAGATTAAAACTGCAAGATCAAACCATTTATAATCTCAATGATGGAGCATCTATACACTTAAGCACTCCAAAAAATGTACAAGATATCAATACAGACTCATTTAAAACAATTAACAAACAGGAACTTATTGCTTCTGTGCATGATCTTCTGAATAAACACTCTTCCAAAGAGTTAAGTAGGGATGATATGGAACTCATAAAAAAAAGACTTACCTACTCAAAAGAGATAAAAAATAAAATTCTTAAATATATAGAAAAGGTTTCAAAAACAAATAAAGATACTTATCTTTATGATTTACTGGGCATAACATCTAAGCTTTTATCCAGAAATGACAACATAAGCAATAATCTTACTACCATTTATCACAGCTATTTCAGCTATGTATTGCCTATAATTATGGATTTTTTCAATACCAAAGGGCTGAAAAATAGCAAAAAACATATAAAGATATTTAATGGCTTTATAGAGAGAGAGCTTCTTGATATAGAAAATATTTATGAAAAGAATTTTGAAGATTTTATAAAAGAGCGGTGTTAGAAATATGGTGAGATTAAAATCTCACCATATCGTTTAAAGAAACGTCCTCGCAGCTTACGCTGCTTTATTTAGACTACTGAAGTAGTCTAAGAACGTTTTGTTGAACAGCGTTAGCCTGACTCATAGCATATGAACCAGATTGTGCCAAGATATTGTGTTTTGCAAAGTTTGCAGACTCAGCAGCAAAGTCAACATCACGAATATTTGATTCAGCCGCTTTAACGTTTACTTGAGTTACAGAGATATTTCTAACTGTCGACTCTAGTCTGTTTTGCGCAGCACCAAGATTAGCACGAAGACCATCAATCGCAACTATAGCTGTGTCCATATTTGAGATTGTCGCTTCCGCTAATGTCTGCGTATTTACCTCATAAGTACCTGCAGTACCAACTATCGCTGTGACCTGCGCATCTGCTATTGTTACAGATTGTGTCTCATTTGAATAAGCACCGGTATGGAATGTAAACGCTCCTGCATTTCCACCAGTTGCGTCCAAAAGGTTAATACCATTAAACGAAGTTGTAGTGGCAATATCATCCGCTTGTGACATAAGAGCCGTAATCTCTCCAGAGATATAACCACGAGAAGTAGTACTCTGAGTATCATTGGCTGCTTGAACAGCAAGTGTTCTAACTCTGTTTAAGATATTTCCATACTCTTCAAGAGCACCATCAGCCGTTTGGATAAGACCGATACCATCATTTGCATTTCTAATCGCCTGACCAAGACCATTTGATTGAGCTGAAAGTTGGTTTGCAATTGCAAGACCAGCAGAATCGTCAGCCGCTCTGTTGATTCTTAAGCCTGAAGAAAGAGCGTTAAGACTTTTGTCAAGTCCGATATTGTTGTTTGTAGCACTTCTGTGTGCGTTCATCGCACCAATGTTTGTGTTAATTCTAAATCCCATAATAAATCCTTTTCGGGTAGAGCCTTGGCTCTAAGTTAATTTTTATCTCGGCTTCCTTGCCTTGATGTTAGTAAATCGACAGCAAGAAAAATAACTTTAATAAATTTACAAACATTTTTAAAAAAAGATAAGGTTTTTACTATTTATACTTTTTTTGCTACACTTCCAAACTTAAAAATCACTTCACTATATATAATGTATAGCACAATAGGAAAACTATTTGAACTTAATTATCGTCGAATCACCCGCTAAAGCCAAGACCATTAAAAACTTTCTCGGCAAAGATTATGAGGTCATCGCTTCAAAAGGTCATATACGGGACCTTCCAAAATCCCGTTTTGGAATCACTATAGATGAGGAGAACCATCTTGTCCCCGCTTATAGTGTTGCAAAAGAGAACGCCGCAATCGTAAAAGAGATAAACGCTTTGGCAAAAAAGAGTGACACGATATACATCGCGACCGATGAGGATCGCGAGGGTGAAGCTATTGGGTGGCATATTGCCCATGCTATCAAAAGAGACCCTGAGACACTCCCTAGAATAGTCTTTCATGAGATAACAAAAACCGCGATAAATAACGCCCTCTTAAACGCCCGCAAAATAGATATGGACATGGTAAACGCGCAGCAAGCACGCCGTATTTTAGACCGTGTCGTGGGGTATAAACTCTCCCCTCTGCTTAGTTCAAAGATCCAAAAAGGACTCTCCGCAGGTCGTGTTCAATCATCAACACTCAAGCTTGTAGTAGACCGTGAGAGAGAGATAAAAGCGTTTGTGCCTGAGGAGTTCTGGACAATAGATACGCTTTTTAAAAAAGATATTGAAGCGACACTCATAGCCCATAAACAAGAGAAACTATCAAAGCTCTCTATAAAAAACAAAGAAGAGGCTGATGCTATCGTAGAGAGCGTAAAAGCCGACTCGTTTGTTATCTCAAAGATTGAAACAAAGGAGAGAAAAAGTGCGACTCCTCCGCCTTTTATGACTTCAACACTACAACAGACCGCTTCAAGCAAACTGGGATTTACCCCTAAAAAAACGATGATGGTAGCGCAAGCACTTTATGAGGGTGTTAAAACTCCAAGCGGAACAAGCGGTGTTATTACCTACATGAGAACAGATTCACTCAACCTTGCGCAAGAGGCTGTAAGTGCAGTTCGCGGCGTAATTGAGAGCAGATTTGGAAAGAAATATCTTCCTGATGAACCTAAAGTCTATACTAAAAAAGCAAAAGGCGCGCAAGAGGCTCACGAAGCAATCCGCCCAACCACGCTTGCGTTTACTCCCGAAGTAGCAGCATCATTTCTAAAACCTGATGAGATAAAACTCTACCGCCTTATATATGAGCGCTTTATGGCTTGTCAGATGAACGACGCACTCTTTGAGCAGCAAAGCATCATCTTCAGCGGAAAAGAGAACGAATACAGAGCAAGCGGAAGAAAGCTCCTCTTTGACGGTTTTTACGCACTCACGGGAGCCGAAGACAAAGACAAGCTCCTCCCTGCGCTTAAAGAGAGAGAGGGTGCTGAGATACAAAAAGTAAAACAGGAGCAGCACTTTACAGAGCCGCCTGCTCGCTACTCCGAAGCGGCGCTCATCAAAAAACTTGAGAGCGAGGGAATCGGACGTCCTTCAACTTACGCTCCGACTATTGCGACTCTTAGCAACAGAACATATGTGACCATCGAGAAAAAGCAGATCATCCCGACAGAGATAGCTTTTACGGTTACCGAGATACTGGAAAAACACTTTCCAAACATTGTTGATGTCTCTTTTACGGCGAACATGGAAGAGAAGCTGGATGAAGTTGCAGAGGGACAAAACGACTGGCAAAAACTGCTGAGTGATTTCTACTTTGAGTTTGACGAGAAGGTAAAAGAGGGTAAAGAGAAGATAGTTTCGCTCAAAATTGCAACGCCTCTTGGTCGCCCTTGCCCTAAATGCGGCGAAGAGCTGCTTCTTCGCTCCGGAAGATTTGGAGAGTTCATTGCATGCAGCGGCTTTCCAAAGTGTAAATATACAGAGCAGGTTGAGGGCGAAGCAAAAGAGGGCGAAGAGAAATCAAACGCACATACGAGCGACGAAATATGCGACAAATGCGGCAAAGAGATGGTTATTAAGAGCGGCAGAAACGGTCAGTTTTTAGCATGCAGCGGATATCCTGAGTGTAAAAACACAAAGAGCATAAACGTAGAGGAGAAAATAAGCGAGACTCCATGTCCTGATTGTGGTGGCAAAATAAGCCTTAAAAACTCAAGACGCGGTCCGTTCTGGGGATGTGAAAACTACCCTAAATGTACTTTCATCTCCAAATTTGAACCTACAACCATCAAGTGTAAAGAAAAAGGGTGCGGTGGCGCTTTGGCAAGAAGAACATACAGAGGCAAAGAGGTTTACGAGTGTATAAAGTGTAAAACTAGAACGCCAGTTGAAGATATAGAGTAGAGACGACCATGAAAATAGGTATCATTGCAGACACTCATACTAAGGTGAAAAAAGCCAAAAGAGCGATTGATACCCTTATAAAAGACGGCGCTGAATTTATGCTGCATGCGGGCGATATAGTAGATGTCGAAGTTCTTCATCTCTTGCAAGAGAGCGGATTGAGATATGAAGCGGTTTATGGAAACAATGACGCGCATCTGGCGCAATTTCACAACCAGTTCAATCTCGTCCAAGAGCCATACTACTTCAAACTTGCAGATACAAAGTTTAAACTGATGCATCTCCCTTTTTATATGGCTCCCGATACGGATGTTGTCATATTTGCACATACACATGAGTTTTCGCTCGAGTTTACAGGAAATACCCTCTTCTTAAATTCAGGAGAAGTTTGCGCCAGAAATAAGCCGCTCTCTGAGTGGGCAATGCTAGAGATACAAGAAAGTGAGTTTGTGGTAACAAGATATACAAGAGCAAACAAGAGTGAAGAGATAAAAAAAGAAGAGTTTAAATTTATAAGGCAAAACCGTGAATAAAGAGATATTTTTATGCGCAATCTGCAACATAAACAGCGGTACATGCAATGAAGATTGTAAGTTTTGCTCCCAAAGCGTGCGTTACAAAGCGGACATAGAGCGCTACAAGCAAAAAGATATGGAGCTTATTTTACAAGAGGCAAGAATGGCGCAGCAAAACGGTGCTTTGGGCTTTTGTCTTGTAACTGCCGATAAAGGGCTTAATGAAAAAACGCTCTCTTTTGTCTGCTCTATAGCTGAGATTTTAACAAAAGAAGTTCCGCAACTTAGGCTCATTGCATGTAACGGCACGGCAACTCTTGAGCAGCTTCTTACACTCAAAAATGCGGGCATAAAAGCCTACAACCACAATCTTGAAACCTCAAAAGAGTTCTACCCAAAAATCTGCACAACCCACTCTTGGGATGAGAGATATGAGACTTGCCAAAATGTAAACAGAGCCGGCTTGGTTCTTATCAGCGGCGGAATTTTCGGGCTTGGGGAGACGCATGAAGACAGAATCTCAATGATTGAGTCACTAAAGTCACTCAATCCCACATCCGTTCCTATAAACTTCTACCACCATAACGAAGCGTTGGAACTTAAACCAAATCCTCTGAGTGTCGACGAAGCGCTCTCTTTGGTAGAACTCACGCGGGAGATGATTCCAAATGCCGAGCGGATTATGGTCGCCGGAGGCAGGGAGCTAATGTTTGGCGAGAGACAAAGCGAGATTTTTTCGCATGGAGCAAACTCCATAGTCATCGGGAACTACCTTACAACCAGGGGACGTGAGATGAGCAAAGATTTACAAATGCTCAAATCATTGGGTCTAAAAATAGCAAAAGCGGTGCAATAAAACCATGCATGAAAATGTCTTACTTGTAGTAACTATCTCTCTTATCATCATATTTTCGCCGTTTTTTGCGAAGCTTTTAAAGCTTCCGACCACCCCTATTGAGATTATCTTTGGAGCTATCTTTGCCTATGTCGGCTTTTTGCATGAGGAGCACCTTTTTGCAATAGTTGCCGAACTTGGATTTTTATACCTGATGTTTATCGCCGGGACAGAGATCAATCTAAAAAATACTCTAAAGACACCAAGAGAGTTGATAAAGAAAATCGTCATCTATCTTGTTATTTTGTACGCATTTTCCATCGCTCTTTCTCTCTACCTTGATCTTGGAAAGATATTTATGGTGCTTATGCCTCTTATCTCAGTGGGACTTATTGCTACGCTCTCAAAAGAGTACGGCAAGACTCCGTGGCTCTCGCTCTCTATGACGGCAGGGGCGATAGGCGAAATAGTTAGCATAGGCTTTTTGACTCTCACGTCTGCGGCACTTCAGTCGGGTCTAGGAGTGGGGCTTGTTAAGACAATATTTGCGCTTGCTCTCTTCTTGCTCTTTATGTTTTTGCTCTTTCGCGCTATGGAGCTTCTCTTTTGGTGGTTTCCACAGGTCTCAACATCTCTTATGCCGCATGATGACAACAAAGAACAGGATATCAGGCTCTCCATGGGGATATTCTTCCTTCTTGTCGGCGCGATGCTCTATCTGGATTTAGAGCTTGCCTTTGGCGCATTTTTGGCGGGGATTTTTATTCCTACCTTTTTTGAACATAAACATGAGCTGCCCGAAAAACTCGCCTCCTTCGGCTTTGGATTTTTGGTGCCTATATTTTTCATCCATATCGGAAGTTCATTTAACCTAGAGATGTTATTTATGGAAGGCCTTATAACAAAAGCGCTCTTTATCACGCTTGCTATGACGCTTATGAGACTGGTAGCTTCATTGGTTTTTATAAAGGATCTCGGTTTTGTCGATGCCATCCTTATGGGGCTCTCACACTCTATGCCACTGACACTTCTTATAGCAATGGCAACTCTTGCATATAATGCAAACAGCATAGACGAGCTTCACTACTACGCTCTTATTTTAGCTTCTCTTTTTCAGGCGATCGCTATAATGATCATTATCAAGTTGATAAACAACTACAAAATAAAAAAAGGCATAGAGCCTGCTTGATAATTTTGCCAACCCAACAGAAAGGGGATAGCCTATGAAAGCTCTGCTAGCGTTTTTACTTACTGTTTTAATAGCCTCTGCGCAAAGCTACAAAGAGTTTGCCAAAGAGATGGGGTACGAGACAAACTACAACAGAGCACTCAAAAAAGCAAAAGATGAGAACAAAGGGCTTATGGTATTTATGGTCACAAACAACTGCCCTTGGTGTATAAGATTTGAAAAAACGACACTCTCGGATAAAACTATAGATGAACTTATAAAGAGAAAGTATATCCCTCTCATTATAAACAAAAAAGAGGGAGGATTTCCGCCCTACCTCAACACTCCCATAGTGCCTACAACCTACATAATAGACCCAAAAGATGAGAAGTCTGGCTATGAGAGAATGGGTTTTATGGGTAAGGCAGAGTTTTTAGAGCTCTTTGAAGAGCTAGAGCTAGAGTAGCTCTCTCTACACCTCTTGCCCCTGTATATGACATGCAATCGCATATCCGTGGTTCAGCCCAAGAGCTATGCTTCCGCCTGATTCTTGCGTTATATCACCTGCTACAAAAAGTCCTTTGACATTTGTCTCATAATTCTCGTCATGAACAGGTTTGCCATCCTCCTCTTTTATGCCAGAACTTGCCAAAAATGCGCTTGGTGTCGTACCGCCGATGGCATAAATGACTCTATCAAAAACACGAGACTCAATTGTGTCAAAGTTAACTTTTACTCTCTCATTATCACTCTCTAGTGAGACAATATCCACTCCCAAAAGCGCCTCAACTTCTTTGTAGGCGATAGCATTTGCAATATCTCTTTGGTTTGTCGGATTAGCACGCCTAAAACTCTCACGTCTGTAGCAGATTGTGACCTCATTTTTCGCGCTCAAATCAACCGCATACTCTATCGCACTGTCTCCACCGCCGACAACCAGAACCTTCTCTCCGCCAAGGCACCCCTCAAGCGTAAAACCAACTCTCTTTTTAATCTCTAATGGTATCTTGTAGTCTGGTTTATTGGGTTTTCCCATTCTGCCTATGGTGACCACGACATATTTTGCATTGATGCTGCCGCCCGCTATAAAAACCTCAAAATAACCATCTCTTTTTTCTATCTTTTGCACCTCTGTGTGGGTTTTAAGCTCCACGGAGTGATTTGCCAAGATCTCATCAAAAAAGTCCAAAGTGCTCTCTTTTGTTCCATCCACAAAGTAGATTCTGCCGTCAAGCTCAACTTTTTTGCCCTTCCAATCCTTGTCTACTCTTTTATTATCCTTGTAATATTTTCGTATGGTGGAGTTGTGATTTTCATCTTTTTCTAGCAAAACTATACCCCTAATGCCCTGCAGATAACTCTCAACAGCCGTTGCAATTCCAGCCGGACCGGCACCTATGATAGCTAGGTTATAGATATGACTCATAATAAATCCTTTGAAACAATTAGACCTATTTTATACTATAATTTGCAAATGAAATCAAAAAATATTAACATTAAACTCTATAATCATGCCTCGCGTTGATAGCCAAAAATTCTACTCATCAGCCATAGACAAATACGGCATAAGCGCAAAAGGGGTAAACTGGCACTCAAAAGAGTCTCAACAACTGCGCTTTGATATTCTTCTGGAGATGCTCCCAGGTGATTTAAGCCCCTACCGCATTGCGGATGCCGGATGTGGATTTGGCGATTTGTATCTCTACATGCAAAAGAAAAAAAGAGTGCCAAAAGAGTACATCGGCATAGACTCCCTTCCTGACATGTACTCCATTGCAAGCGAGAGAACAGGGTGTGAAATACTCATAGCAGACATCTGCAAAGAGATACTTCCCCCTGCTGATTTTTACGTCTGCAGCGGCGCTATGAATGTTTTAGAGGAGTTTGAGACGCACCTTTTTGTGCAAAACTGCTTTAACGCTTCTAGAGTCGGCTTTCTCTTTAACGTGCTTCATGGAGAGAAAAATAGCGAAACATACAACTACCTTACGACTGCCCAGATAGAGCAGATGGCAGTACATTTGGGCGTTAAAAAGGTAATACTGAGAGATGATTACATGCAAGACGATATAACCGTCGCTTTTTTGAAAGATAGTATCTAGTGTGTGGAGTCTTTGGGATTTTAGGAAAGTATGATGCGAGCGTTGCAAAAGCTGCTCTTGGCAAACTCACCCACAGAGGACCGGACTTTTGCGGAGTCGTTGAGAGAGAGAACCTCTTTTTTGCGCATCAGCGCCTCGGCATAATCGACACTCATGCACGCTCAAACCAGCCGCTCTCCCATGAGAAAATCCTGCTCTCGTTTAACGGAGAGATCTACAACTTCAAAGAGCTTAGAGATGAGCTCAAAAACGATTTTGACTTTAAATCGCAAAGTGAGGGCGAGGTTATCATTGCGGCATATCTTAAGTGGGGAGTCGGTTTTGTAGCGTACTTGCGCGGCATGTTTGCAATCGCACTTTTAGACGATGAGACGCTTTACCTTTTTCGCGATAGACTGGGCAAAAAACCGCTCTTTTACCTCCATAACAAATCTTTTATATTTGCTTCTGAGATAAAAGCGCTTCTGCCCTTTTTGCAAAAAGTTGAGATGGATGAGGATGCGCTTCTTAGCTACCTCTCATTTTTGGCTCCCACTCCTCCCTTTACATTTTTTAAAAATATCAAAAAATTAGCCGCGGGAGAGTACCTTACTTTTAGAGATAAAAAAGTTGAACTCAAACGCTACTTTGACCTGCTTGATGCTAAAGTAAACCTCATAACAGACAGAGATGAAGCCGTGTTCAAGCTAGAAAATATTCTGCAAGAGTCCATAAACATGAGACTTAGCGCAGATGTTCCCATGGCATCGCTTCTCTCAGGCGGAATCGACAGTGCTCTAATAAACGCCTTTGCCCTAAAAAATGGCACAAAACTGCAGACCTATACGCTGGGCTACAAAGATTTTGCAAAATATGATGAGAGGCAAAATGCAAAGGAGAGTGCGGAGTTTTTAGGAGTCTCAAACCAAGAGGTCGAGATTTCACAAAACGACTTTATCGATGCGCTTGACAAAACTCTTGATGCGCTAGATGAGCCGCTAAATGACCCTGCCGCAGTTCCTCTTTACCTCCTATTTGAGCGCATAAAACAGGACGGTTTCAAAGTGGTTTTAAGCGGAGAGGGAAGCGATGAACTCTTTTTGGGGTACAGGCAATATTTTGAATTTTTAGATGTGCAGTCATTAACAAAACTCAAAAACAAAAACTGGCTTAGCAACTATTTTCACTCTAACTTCTCGATGAACAGGGAGTGGGAGAGGTACAAAAGGGTATTTGACGACACGCTACTGTTTCGCACCACGGGCGAGAGTTTCACAGACCTGCAAAAAAATATGCTTATGAGAAGAAATGTCAGAGATAATGAATCGCTCAAATATATAAAGAGCTATAGAGATAGGTTTGAGAACTCAAGCCATAATGATGAGAGCATCTGGTACAGCTATATTGATTTGAATCTTTTTCAAGCCGAACACTTTTTGAGTAAACTTGACCGTATCAGCATGGCGCACTCCATAGAATCGCGCACCCCTTTTTTAGACCATAAGTTTGCATCCGCTCTATTCTCGATTGACCCAAAACTCCGTTACGAGGATGGCATCACCAAATCGCTTCTCAAATCAATCGCAAAGCCTTATCTGGGCGAAAAAATTATCTCTCGCAGAAAAAAGGGTTTCTCTAACCCCTACATGGAGTATTTACTAGAGAGCAAAAAGATTGAGCTTATCAGAGAGGTAAACGACAAGAGTGGGATTTTTAAAAAAGATGCAATTGAGGAGTATATTCAAAAGGCTTCAAGAGGCGCTTTTAAACAGCATGTTTGGGGGCTTTATGTACTTAGCGTTTGGATTAAAAAGTATCTGCTCTAGCTCTCTCTTTTGAGTGAGCTAAGCGGCAAAAACTGTGAAATCTCAGGGTCGTAGTACTCTATCTCTCCACTCTCGATATCATAAACCCAGCCGTGAATTGCAATTTCATTGCTGTCTATTCTCTTTTTAACAGAGGGGTATGTAAAAAGATTTTCAAGTTGAGAGATGACTGAGAGTTTTTCTGTCAGACGTAGAAGCTCTGTTTTATCTGCGTTGAGTCCAAGCGCTAAAATAGCCTGTGATTTTGCGCTCTCTCCTAAGGTAAGCCATGTTTTTGTATGGACAAGCTCGGGATCATCGCTGCAGCTCTTGTTATGGATAGCCTCTATCGCCCCGCACTTTGTATGACCGCACACTATGATATTTTTTACCTTAAGCACACTCACAGCGTACTCAATAGCAGATGCAGTTGAGTGAAAATCCTCATCGGGCTTATATGGTGCGACAAAATTTCCGATATTTCTAACGACAAAAAGATCACCCGGCGCACTGTTTGTCATCAAATCGGGCACGACTCTTGAGTCAGAACAGCCTATATAGAGCGCTTTTGGCGTCTGTCCCTTTGTAGCAAGCTCCAAAAACTCTTTCTCATGAGCCTTGAAATAACTTTTACGAAAGAGCTCGTTCCCCTGAATAATGTTGTAGTGAGTCATGGTAAAACCTTTTGTCTTTTGAGGCAAAATTATATCGAAAGAAAAGAAACCTCTTAATTTCTCTAAAACTTGCATTTTGTAACTATTAATGTCTTACTATAAGCTTGTGTTCTTTAATCTTATTTATAATATCTGCGATAAAAGAGCTCTTTTTTTCCTCTTGGGCTATAGATTTTGTAGCTTTTAGATTAAATATTTCCATTTTTTTATCAAGATAGCTTGTATCTAGTTTTCCTGCGATAAAATCAGCATCTTTTACTATCTCTCTATGAAGAGACAAGTTTGTAATAACGCCGTCGATGTAAAATTCATCTAAAGCTCTTGAGGCTTTCTTTACAGCGCCTTCCCAGTCAAGCGCCCAAACGATAAGCTTTCCAACCATTGAGTCATAGTTTGGAGGAATTGTGTATCCTGCATACGCACTTGAGTCAATTCTTACACCAGGACCGCCCGGAGTGATGTAGTTTGTGATAGTCCCGATTGATGGCATAAAGTTGTTTTGAGGATTTTCAGCGTTGATTCTAAACTCAATAGCGTATCCGCGGAAGTTAATCTCTTCTTGTAAAAATTTCAGCTTATCGCCCTCCGCAATCTCTATCATTCGCTGTATTATGTCTATTCCAGAGATAATCTCAGTTACGGGATGCTCAACCTGAACCCTTGTGTTCATCTCGATGAAGTAGATATTGTCGTCAACATCAAGCAGATACTCTACCGTTCCAACACTCTCGTAACCTAGCTTTAGCATAGCTTTTGTAGAGATTCTGTAAAGCTCTTTTCTAGCTTCAGGGCTTAGTCTAGGAGATGGAGCGATTTCGATAACCTTTTGGTGACGTCTCTGAATCGAACAATCTCTCTCGCCCAAGTGTACAACATTACCGTATTTGTCGGCAACAATCTGGATTTCTATATGTCTTGGATTTTCAACATATTTCTCGATGAAAACCTCTCCTTTTCCAAAATATTTTATCGCTTCATTTGTTGCCGAGTCAAACATCTCATCAAACAGTTTTGCGCTTTTAACGATTCTCATACCTCTTCCGCCGCCGCCAAAAGCAGCTTTTATAATAACAGGAAAACCTATTTGAGTAGCAACTCTTGCACCCTCTGCTTTATCTGTAACCGGCTCATCTGTTCCTTCCAAAACTGGAACACCGATCGCTTTCATTGCAACTTTTGAAGCCATTTTGTCACCAAAAAGTGCGATGTGTGCAGGTTTTGGACCGATAAAAATAAGTCCTCTGTCTTCACAAGCCTGTGCAAACTCTGCATTTTCAGACAAAAAGCCATATCCAGGGTGAATAGCATCACAACCTGCTTTTAGCGCTAGAGTGATAATGCGGTCATAGTCAAGATAAGCTTGAAGCGCATCTCCCATAATAGGATAGCACTCGTCAGCTTTTTTTACCCAGATTCCCTCAACATCAACTTCTGAGAAGATAGCTACACTTTTAATATCCAACTCTTTACAAGCTCTAATAATTCTTAGGGCGATTTCGCCTCTGTTTGCAACAAGTATTTTGGTAATCTTTTTCATTATATGAACCTCGTGGATAAATTTGACGAAATTTTATACTTTTAAAAAAATAAATTCTTCACTATTTATGCTTATAAAGTTATCTATTATTGCTTTAAAAGTTATTAATAAGTGTTTAAAAAATAAATTATTTTTGCTACAATAGCTCTCATGAAAAAAGAGACTCTACAAAAAAGAGTACAAATAGCAAACGATATTATGTACTACATTTACACGCACATTGACACAAACATCAATATGGATGAGCTTAGTTCTGATTTGAAAGTCAGCAAGTTTCATATGCATAGAGTATTTAAAGATATATTTGGAAAAAATATCTATGAAAGTATAAAATCAATAAGACTTCAAAAAGCGTCAAATCTACTTTTGACAAATAAATACTCAACGATTACTGATGTGGCAAATATATGCGGTTACAGCTCTCAGACATCATTTTTGCGTGTTTTTAAAGAGCGATTTAGCATGACGCCAAAAGAATGGAAAAACGGCGGTTACAAAGAGTATTCACAGCATATTATCGAGCAATCCCCAAAAGCAAAAAAATCAACAGCAAAATTTGATAACTTAGAGCCTACTGTCGTGAAAATGCCTATAATAGAGAGCTACTACATAAGACACAGCGGCTACAATGCACAAATAAGCCGCACTTGGCAAAAACTTCAAACATGGATTTTCAGCAATAATATAACGGAGTATAAGCAGATTGCTCTTTTTCACGACAACCCGACCGTAACACCTCTTAATGAGTGCCAATATGTCGCATGCGTTGTTGTAGAAAAGGGAACAAAGGTAAAAAGCGACAGACTTCCAAAGTTCAATATCTCGGATGGGATTTACGCCAAGTTTGATTTGGTAGGAGAACAGGGAGATATGTTAAGATTTATCCAGTGGGTTTACCATGAGTGGCTGCCAAAAAGCGAGTATGAAACCACTACGAAACCGCCGTATGCAATTTACAAAAAAAACAACTATCTCTCCGAAGACAGCAGATTTGATATAAGCTTTTATCTCTCGATTAAATTTTGACCTGTGCGATTTTTCTCGCTGTTAAAAAGAGATAATCCTTCCCCGTCACTACTGCTCTGTACTTTTTTTGCTGGAGATACTTTTTGCAGAAGTGTATATCTTTTAGAACTAAACTAAGCTCGCTAAATGGATAATTGGGGGCTTTTGCGCCGTAGATCATCTCGCCCTCTATCCATCTGCAGTTTGGAAAACCAAGCACCATCGCACCGCCGCTTGCCAAGTAGTTTTGGTATATGGACATAAAAGTAGCGTTAAACTCTATGTTTGAGCTTTGAAGCGTACCGATGGAGATAATAAGGTCAAATCTTCCTAACTCCAGCTCACTAAGAGCGTTTACATCATGACAAAAAAACTCGACATTTTCATGTTGCGAAAACTCTTTTTTTGCAAACTCAATTGCCGAAGCGGAGTAATCAATGCCCACAAACTCAACAGTGCTAAACTCTTCGCACGTAAGCATCTCTTGTATCACTCTAAACTCGTCACCGCGGTTTACTCCGAGGTTTAAAACCCTCTTTTTACTCTTAACATCTATAAATTCCAATGCTTTTTTATAGTGGTACAAAAAACTGAACTGCTTTGTTTTGTCGATACTGAAAAAGTCGCTCTCTACGCCATACTTTTCTCTGCCGTTGTCTTTATCGTTATGAAAAGAGCTTTTTACATGTAGCTTTTGAAATCTTAAAATGGTTGTGTTTTCATCTTTTTTTATCGGGGTAAGAAGCTTCATAAAATAGAGCTGTGCCAGATCGACACAAGCCTTGTAGCCGATACTCTCTATATCGGACTCTAGGACCTCAGCCTCTACTATTTCACCACCCTCTACATCCAGAGCTTCAAAACACTCCAGTATCTCGTTTGAGGTTTTTCCCCGCAGGTCTATAGTCATCTACTGTTTTACGGTGTTGTAAGAGCGGTCACCCGCATCCCCAAGCCCAGGGATGATGAACTTGTCGCTATTTAAGCGCTCGTCTATCTGCGCGATATAGATATCTACTTCAGGATACGCCTTACTTACTTTCTCTAAACCCTCAGGCGAGCCTATGATATTTAGCGTGATTATCTTTAGCGGCTCTCTGCCCTTTATTAGCTCTAACGCGTCCATCATAGAACCACCCGTTGCAACCATCGGATCAACCAAGATAACAGTTTTTCCCTTGCAATCCGGAAGCCTGTCATAGTATAAAACGCTCTTGTGCGTCGTCTCATCCCTCTTCATAGCCAAAAATCCCGCAGATACCCCCGGCAGAAGGTCCACAGCGCTATCGAGCATCGGCATACCCGCACGCAAAACCGTTGCAACGACTATGTTGTCCTCATCTATAACAGTGTAGCTCTCTTTACCGCGCCATGTCGTTATGCTCTTTTGAGTAAAAACAGGCTCTTTTAACGCCTCATACATCAACTGCTTTGTAAGTTCACCAACCGTATGCCTAAAGCGAAGCGCGTCGCTACTCTGATCTCTTAGATGCATAATCAACGTTTTTGTAACCGGGTTTGACAATTCATAAACCATTTTGTGCCCTTGATATAAGCTTTTGCTAGATTGTACTATTGTAAATATTCAATAGCTCTTAATTTTTCATCTCGCAAATGGTTTTATTAAGCGCCGCAAGAAGATAATCAATATCGCTGATCTCTTGAGAAAAATGGATACTGATGCGGAGCCATCCCGGTTTCTCTTCTATGTCATGTTCATCCTCCAACCCCAAAAGATCATGCCCGTAGGGTCCTGCGCAAGAGCAGCCTGCGCGGGTCTGCAGACCATTTTTGCTTGACATGTTTGAGCATAGACTATATGGGTCTACTCCCTCTATATTAAAAGAGACTATCCCTATATTCTCCTCATCTATATTCCCATAAATAGTACAGCCTGGGATTTTCAATAAGCCCTCTATTAGATGTTTTAGGAGCCTGTTTTTCTCTTTTTTTATCCATGTAAACCCGATCTCATTGCGAAGCTGATATGCCAATGCCGCACGTATCAGCTGCAAGATGGGAGATGTCCCCGCATCCTCTCTGGACTCCTTTTCATCAATAAACTTATGAGAACTGCGGTCTACATACTCAACCGTTCCTCCGCCCGCAAACGATGGAGCGATACTCTCATCTATCAGAGATTTTCTTATAGCCAAAAGTCCGCATGAACCGGGACCTCCTATAAGTTTATGCGGAGATAGAAACATTACGTCATAAAAAGAGGATGGAACATTCATATATGGAGATGATGCAGCGCCGTCAAAACAGACAATTGCACCATATTTGCGAAGAAGCAGAGAGATCTTTTCATAAGGGGTGATAATGCCCGTTACATTTGAAGCTATACAAAATGCTCCTATTTTTTCTCTATCTCTGTTTTTTTTTAAAACATCCTCAAGCTCTTTTAAATCAACAATCCCTTTATCGTTAATTCCTATACGGACAATGTCGCACAACGCTTCGCGGTAGCTTACCTCGTTTGAGTGGTGCTCGTAGGGTCCGACTATTACCAACGGGCGTGATTCGCTGCAACTTTGGATATTGAATCTTTTACGAGTTGCAGGCGGAATATATATCCCCAAAATCTCCTGAAACCTCTTTATGGCTGCCGTTGCCCCACAACCAGAAGGTAAAATTGCAAAATCCAGTTCAAGTTTTAAAGAGCTCTTTAGATGTCTGCGTGCTTCTCTGTACAAAAGATCCGTTTTTGCAGCCATTGAAGCCTCTTTTGAGTGCGTATTTGCGTAAGTACCCAGCACCTCTACCATACGAGACTCTATGGTTTTATATGCCAACCCCGAAGCCGTATAATCAAAATAGTACTTTTTATGAACCCCTATAATATTCTTATTTATCTCCTCTTTTAGCTCTTTTTCATTACTTAAGAGAAGCGGTCTGAATATATCTTTACTCATAAATTATTCCGTAAGCATAATCATAAAAATTTTTGTAATGGCTCCCCTGATAACTCTCGATTATGCTCTCAACAACCATAAATGTATCATCTGCCGCAAATTTTATCCCCGTTTTTCTCCCAAAACTGCTCTTATCTCCCTCTAAATTTCCCCCCAAGATAAGCTCAAATCCTGAGACACTCTCGCCGTTCCTCTTCACTTTGCAAC
>NZ_JAVVFL010000232.1:0-3060 GCF_032250635.1 Sulfurimonas sp. | reverse complement strand
TTAAAGGGCAAGTCCTAAGCAAAAAGACTGTTTACGCTCTCGTTGTGGTAGACTCTGCGAATAACCTCTGCAAAAAGAGGCGCAACAGTTAAAACAACAATCTTGTCATGCGGTTTTGACTCCAGTGTATTGGTAACTATAAGCTCATCAAGCTCACCGTTTTCTATGTTTTCATACGCCCTTCCGCTAAGAACGGCGTGTGTAGCGCAAGCCATAACAGAAGTGGCACCTTTGTTCTTAAGTGCTGTTGCAGCTTTTATCATGGTTCCAGCAGTGTCAACCATGTCATCAATCATAATGACATCTTTGCCGCTTACATCCCCTATGATGTTCATAACTTCACTCTCGTTTGCTTTTTCACGGCGTTTGTCAACGATGACCATTTCAAGTCCCATTCTTGTAGCAAAATAGCGTGCGCGTGCGACACCGCCGATGTCAGGAGAAGCGATGATAGGGTTTTTAAGATTTTTGCTTCTGATGTAGTTCTCAAAAGTTACAGAGCCGTAAAGATTATCAACAGGGATATTGAAAAAACCTTGAATCTGCCCTGCATGCAGGTCGATTGTTACAACTCTGTCTATGCCTGCTGTTTCGTACATGTCTGCAACCAATCTTGCAGTTATCGGAACGCGCGGCGCAGCTTTGCGGTCCTGTCTTGCGTAACCGTAGTATGGAACAACGGCTGTAATACTTGAAGCAGATGAGCGGCGAAGCGCGTCTGTCATGATAAGAAGTTCCATAAGATTGTCATTTGATGGCGCGCCCGTTGATTGGACAATAAATACGTCACGACCGCGAACACTCTCGGCAATCTGGATTGAAATCTCACCGTCACTAAACTTTTTCACATCAGCTTTAGCCAATGGAACATCTAAAATCTGACAAATCTCTTTTGCAAATTCGACACTGGCAGAACCCGCAAAAATTTTATAACCGCGCATAGGATACCTTTTGGAAAATTTAAGGGGATTATACAAAAAGTGTGCTGAGGAGTTGTTAAAATGAAAAATGCTCATAGATAGAAAAGTTCGCCAATGTGATACAATATAGTTCATAAATGCACAAAGAATTTTAAAAGCAGATGAGGATGTGTATGCAAAACAGAGGGATTTTAGAGCGTTATGAAAAGGCGCAGAGCGGAGAGATTATTATTGATATCTCCACCCAAAAAGTTGAGGATTTGTACAGTAGATTTGACAAAAAATCCCACTTTTTAAAAAAAGATCTCAATCAAGATCTTGTTGATTATATAATTGAGTGTGCCGGGGAGATTGGCGATGAGAGTTTTTTGATTCGATTTAATTTTGAGTCAAAGATTGACGATGAATCAATCTCAAGGCTTCAAGACATCGTAAAGAGATTTTTTGCTTATTTGCAGGAGCATGAGCATACAAAAATGAAGGAGATGTTTCAAAAATCGGCGACACTGCTTTTTATAGGAGCTCTTCTTGCCGCACTCTCTATAGGCATGGCTCAGAGCGAATTTATAGAAAAAAGTATTGTTTTTTCGGTTCTCTCAGAGGGTCTTACAGTTGCGGCTTGGGTTTCACTGTGGGAGGCTTTGGCTATATTTTTGATTAAGTGGATGCCCTATAAAAAGAAAATTTCTCTTTATAAGCGCATCGCAAACGCTAAAATAGTATTTAGCTCTTAACTCTTCTATCTAGCCTGCTTGATTGCTTCGAGCGCAGCTTCATAGTTTGGTTCTGCAGTAACCTCAGGAACTATCTCTTTATAGACGATAGTTCCGCTTCTGTCAATCACAAAAACAGCTCTGGCACTTAGACCTTTTAGCTTATTGTCAACCATCAAAACACCGTACGCTTTGCTTACCTCTTTGTCAAGATAATCACTTGCAACTGCTAGGTTTTCAATGCCGCTGGTTGTGCAAAAACGCTCAGAAGCAAACGGTAAATCCATAGAGACAACAGTGGTTTCACAGATGTCAAGGTTGTTTACATCTTCGTTAAATCTTCTTGTCTCAGCCGCACATGTGTCGGTATCTAGGGATGGCACGGTTATAAGCAGCTGGATTCTATCTTTTGCTCCGCCTATCTCTACGTTGTTTAGATCGGTTCCTATCGCAGTTACAACAGGTGCTTTGTCCCCTGCACCGAGTGCATCTCCCTCTAAATTGACACTGCTCCCTTTAAACATTGTTGTTTGCATTGATGTTCCTTAAAATTTTTTTAACGATATTAACATAAAAATTATATAAATTTTCTTTTATAAGCTAATTTTTTACGCAGATTTATGGGAACTGTTTTTATTGGCTATAATTTCAAAAATTTACCATCAAGACAGTGCATGCAAAATCCTTTTGAAACCGGTCACATCAAAAACTATATTCTTTTTTATCTGAGCATAGTTCTCATTATGACGCTCTTTTTTATAGCGACAACTCTTTTTCATGATGCAAAGAGTGTTGAGCAGAAGATGTTTAGCACAGAGCAAAACAGCACAGAACAAGCCGATAAAAGAGAGCAGAATAGTGTGGAAGAACAGGGTGGGGCAGAGAGGTTTAAGCTTTTAGATAAAGCTTATTAATTCTCTTTTGTGACTATGTATAGTTGTTCGTGGTTGAGACGTTTTAGTATATCCATGACGCTTACAAAGTCTTGAAATCTTGACTCTTTGTCGCTTCTAAGAACGACCACTTGCTCTTTTGGGAGTTTTGAGAGCCTAAGTTCAAGTGTCTTTAAATCAACCTTCTCTTTCTCTATAAAAAGTTCGCCTTTGTCATTCACATAGACCGTAACCTCTTTTTTCAGATCCTCTTTTGAAGCTGCTTTTGCACTTGGAAGCTCGATTGGGATAATGCCTTGATTGACGAATGTTGCGGTCGTTAATACCATGACAAGAAGAACGAGCATGATGTCGATAAAAGGGATGACGTTTATCTCATCAAACCTTTTTCTAATCTTTTTACACTTTGCCATAGTTAGATGCTTGCTTTTTTATCTTGAGTGACGTCATATACCGTAAGTATCTTCTCGACTTTGCGGAGTAAAATAGTGTACGCAACAATTGCCGGCATTGCTACAACGAGCCCCATAGCCG
>NZ_JAVVFL010000231.1:0-3070 GCF_032250635.1 Sulfurimonas sp. | reverse complement strand
GTTTTGGCAATTCAATATTTACGGTAAGATTTGCACCTTTTGGTATCTCTTTGGCACCTAAAACAAATTTTGCATCAGGCATGCCCTAAGCTCCAATACTATCTTTTTTTAATTTTCTTCTCTTCGTGTTTGTTTCACATTTCGGAGTTACGTTTTCTGCAATATAGTCCATGATTTTTCCGGCGATATCTATCTTTGTAGATTTTTCAATCCCCTCTAATCCCGGTGAAGAGTTTACCTCCATGACTAAAGGACCTCTTGCTGAAGGTATCATATCAACCCCGCAAACTCCAAGACCCATCGCTTTTGCGGCAGCCAGCGCCGTTGTTTTCTCTTTTCTAGAGAGTTTATGAGCAGTTGCACTCCCTCCCTGATGGAGGTTTGAGCGGAAATCACCCTCTGCACCTTGCCTTTTCATAGCACCGACCACTTTTCCCCCCACTACGAGAACTCTTATATCGGCTCCGCCTGCCTCTTCTATATACTCTTGAACAAGAAGATTTACATCCATCCCGTAAAATGCGTCTAGTACAGACTTTGCCGCCTTCTCACTGTCTACTAAAACTACTCCGACCCCTTGCGTTCCTTCAAGTATCTTGAGTATCAGCGGCGCCCCTCCGCTTAGTTCAATAACATCTTTTGCATTTGACTTGTTAGAAGCAAAAACTGTTTTTGGCATATCTACACCGTTTTTTGAGAGTATCTGAAGGCTTCTAAGTTTGTCCCTGCTTCTTGCCAGAGCCAGATTTCCCGATGTTGAAAAGGTAGACATCATCTCAAAGTGCCTTACCATGGCAGTTCCGTAAAAAGTTCTGCTCGCTCCGATTCTTGGAATAATGGCATCTGGAGCGGGAAGCTCTTTACCTTGATAGTTGATTTTAAGCTCGCCCTTTGCTATCTCAATGCTGCATTTTAGATAGTCAATCACTCTGACTTCCCAGTCTCTTGCCTGAGCGGCTTCAACCAATCTTTTTGTAGAGTATAGTTCTTTGTTTCTTGATAATATATAGACTCTCATATTTTTCCCTCTATTAGATTGTTTTTGTAAGATATTCTTTTGAAACATCAACTAAAAATTTGTTTGCTAAAAATTTTTTGCCAATCAGCATAGGGTACTTCATGTCTGAGCGGTTTGTAAGAGATATAACTGTTTTATAGGTTTTTCCAAAAAACTCAATATCGACCCGGATTGAGGGTCTGTGCTGCAGTTCTCCGTTTGAGCTGCGGACTTTTTTCATAGCATAGAGAGGAACAGCCATTTTTTTCCCATTGTATGCCGCATGCACTTCATCCAATAGTTTAAAATGTACAATATCGTCTTCATCTACAAATATATCGTCGCAGTGTAGAGCGTTTGAGTCGGCACCGGTATCAATTTTTACATCAAGATCATAAAGATCCAAATCAGGAATGGATATAAGCTCTTTGGTACCGATAATTTTTTTCTCTCTCATTAAGCAAATCCGATATTTTATGTTGATTATAGCATATTCAACAGCAAGATAATTTAAAAAACGGGGACTCTTAAAGTTATTTTTAGCAAAAAAAAAATCATTAGAGAGTATAATTTTGTATAAAATATATTGTAGATAGTAGTGGCTTTATGCTAAAAGAGATTAATCCGCAGAGGGACGCGGAATATATATTTGTTAAGAGGGCAAATATGACGTTTAAAGATTTAGAGTTTATCTTAGAGTTAAATGGTGTGATGAGAGAAGATGTCGATTACATTTTGGATTTTGGCAAAAAAAATGGTATAGATGTAGAACAAATTGATGATGAACTCAACAAGATGGGGTATGAGAGAATAGTTGAGAACGAACTTGAGAACTCTTGGGATGATGAAGATGATGAGTATGAACCTGTCGAGAAGTTTTCACATAGAAATAAATTTGTAGAGGATTACGACTAAAGAAAGAGGGTATCAGTAGCGTGCAGTTTGCTACTGATAAAAAGTTTAGTTTTTATTTTCTGTTTTAGCTTTTGGCTCAAAGAGAGTCCCAAGCGTGTGTTTACCATCAATAAGAAAAGATTTTGCAGCACTTAAATCAAACCCGTTGCACAAGAGCATTCTTTTTCCGCGTTTTATTAAAAAATCTGCAGCTTTGAGTTTTGTTACAATTCCGCCGGTTGCAAACTCATTATTTGCCGTTGATGTGTCCGCAAGTGCTTCTTTTGGCAGTTCATTTACGATTTTATAAAGTTTGGCGTCTTTAAACTCTTGTGGATTTTTGTCATAATATCCGTCAATATCGCTTAAAATCACTAAAAGTTCGGCATTAGTCGCATAAGCTACATTTGCCGAGAGCTGGTCATTGTCTCCAAAAAGCTGTTCAGGAGTGGATGTAATATCGTTCTCATTTACTATTGGTAAAATATCATTTTCAAGATGTGCATCTATAATCTCTTGAAACATTTTAGTACGCTTTCTTGAGTCAAAATCATCTTCAGTAAGTAGAATCTGCGCCGTGGTAATGTCATAAATATCAAATTTTCTTTTGTACGCACTCATCAAAATAGGCTGTCCTGCGGCGGCGAGAGCCTTTTTGCCAATCTGTTTTCTTTTGTCAAGTTTTAGTATGGAGTAACCGGCTGCAACTGCTCCTGATGTTACCAAGATGACGCTATATTTCTTCTTGAGCATTATGATAAGTGTGACGAGATTTAACATACGCTCTTTTGCGATTTCATTATTTTCTGTCAGAACGGCTGTTCCGACTTTGATAACAACTCTTTTCATTTATTTTCCTTTGAATTACGCAACTCTTTTATTTTCAAGAGAGCTTTTGACCCCTATTGTAACAAGTTAAAGATTTAGTTTTTATTAGCTTTAGAGCTAAATAAGCAAAGTCCACAGATAGGTAAAAGTTAAATTTTTTAGACTTCTCCTTATATTAAATTATGATAGAATTACGCTAATATAATGATTGATAGGACTTTTTTTATGCAAAACCAAACTTCTTTGGCAAAATTGAATGACAAGGTTTCAGCTATCGTCCAGCGGTACAATTCTCAAAAAGAGGAGAATGAGGTGCTAAGACTAGAGTTAGTAAAACTCAAAGCCGAGAGT
>NZ_JAVVFL010000230.1:0-3087 GCF_032250635.1 Sulfurimonas sp. | reverse complement strand
CCTTTCGTTCTACCAAAGATGTTAAATTGCCAGAAGATATTGTAGAAGAGATTGTTCGTCTTGTCGGGATTGATAATATTCCTTCAAAACCTTTTAGCTTTACGGAGGAGAACAGGCTTAAAGATGACTATTTCACATATAAAAAAAGGCGCGACTATAGACATAAAGCTGCATTTAGCGGCTTTTTTGAGTCGGTTCACTTTGTTTTTGACGAAAAGAGAGTTTTAGAGCAGTATGGGTTTGAGACCCTCGATGAGAGCAAAGAGCTACTAAACCCTATTATCAATACTCTTGACACTCTAAGGTCTACTCTTCTTAGCGGTCTTCTAAAAGCTGCATCAAATAACTCCAAAAACGGCTATTCGTCCGTAAAACTATTTGAAGTGGGTTCTGTGTTTAACTCTCAAAGAGAAGAGTCTGTAAGGATGGCGGTTCTGTTTTCTGGAGATAGAGAATCGGAATGTTTGTCAAACGCAGGGAAACCGCCTAAAGTGGATTTTGGATTTTTTGTTCAGAAGATCTCTAACATCATAGGAGAGTTTGAACTTAAAGAGTTTAAAACTACGCACTCGCTCTCACACCCTTTTCAATCTGCACAGATTATTATTGAGGGAGAAAGTGTAGGAGAGCTATTTCGTGTTCATCCGGATGTAGAAGAGAGTTATGACCTGGATGCAACTTATATGTGCGAGCTCGATTTCTCAAAGCTGCCAAGCGGGCTGAAAACTGCAAAAAACAGCTCAAAGTATCAGGCATCACATAGAGATTTGAGTTTAGTTATGCCAAAAGAGATGCACTATGAAAAAGTCAAGAGTGTTATAGAAGAAGCCTCCGTAGAGCATCTTGTTCGTTTCTATCCTGTTGACAAATACAGCGATGAGTCTTTGGGTCAAAACATGAGTTTGACCATAAGATTTGTTCTGCAGCCAATGGATAAGACGCTCGAAGAGGATGATATTACCAAATCTATACAGAGTGTTTTAGATGCGCTTAAAGATAAACTGGGAATTAGTATCAGATGAGAAGTGTAAAAGTTACAAAAGCGTCGCCATTCTCGCTTGCTATATCCGAGATAGCGCCTGATAAGTCAATATCGCACAGATCTGCCATGTTTGCAATGCTTGCAGAGGGAACGAGTGAGATTACCAACTTTTTAAGAGCCGAAGATACGCTAAACTCGCTTAATATAGTAAAAAATCTCGGCGCAACAGTGGTTGATGACGGCGTAACTATTAAAATAAGTTCTGAGGGGATTAAGGAGAGCAGTGAGATACTTGACTGCGGTAATTCCGGAACCGGAATGAGACTCTTTTGTGGACTTTTAAGCTCGGCAGAGGGGCATTTTGTTTTAACCGGAGATGAGTACTTAAGACGCCGCCCTATGAAGAGAGTAACTGCTCCGCTTCGTGATATCGGCGCAAAACTAGACGGAAGAAACAACGGCGATTTGGCGCCGCTAAGCATACGCGGTGCGTCACTTAGTGCGTTTGATTATAAGAGCAAAATAGCTTCGGCACAGGTTAAAAGTGCGATGATTTTAGCCGCTCTTAGAGCAGATGGCGAGTGTAGTTACAGCGAGCCTGAACTGAGTCGTGACCATACCGAGAGAATGCTAAAAGGGATGGGTGCAGAGATAGAGACAGACGGCTTGACAACCAGAATTAAGCCTATGAAAAAACTCCTCTCTCCGCTTAAAATCAGAGTGCCTTCTGATCCCTCAAGTGCATTTTTCTTTGCCGTTGCGGCTGCTATAATGCCCGGTTCCGATGTTCTATTAGAGGGCGTTACGTTAAATCCGACACGAATAGAAGCGTTTAGGGCTTTAGAGAGAATGGGTGCTGATATTAGCTATGAGACGATTGATAACAAGTATGAGCCAATTGGAAATATACGCGTAAAGTATTCTCCTCTTAAAGGTATTGTTGTCGAAGATAATATATCATGGCTTATTGATGAACTTCCCGCGCTCTCTATAGCTTTTGCATGCGCTGATGGTGTGAGTGTGGTTAAAAATGCCGAGGAGCTTAGAGTAAAAGAGAGTGATAGAATCTCTACTGTAGTAAATGGACTTAGAGCTTGCGGTATTGAAGTGGATGAAGTTCATGACGGCTACAGTGTAAAGGGCGGTGAGTTAAAAGCCTCTACAATAGACAGCCATGGAGATCATAGAATTGCTATGAGTTTTATTATTGCAGGAATGAAGTGCGGCATGCATGTAACAGATTTAGAGTGCATAAACACCTCTTTTCCAAACTTTTTTGAAATAGTTCAAAAAATAACAAAGGTAGAGTTTTTATAGATGAAAATAGAATTAGCAGAGAGTTACGGATTTTGTTTTGGTGTGAAACGTGCAATTAAAATTGCCGAAGAGAATAAAAACTCTTCAACTTATGGACCGCTTATTCACAACTCAAAAGAGATTGAGAGACTTGAGAAAGATTTTAAAGTAAGTTTGACTGACAATCATAAGAGCTTCTCTCCCGGTGATAAGGCGGTTATCCGCACACACGGCATACCAAAGAATGAGCTCGCAGAGCTAAAAGAGAACAACGTAGATGTTGTAGATGCGACATGTCCTTATGTGACAAAACCGCAGCAGATTTGCCAAGAGATGAGTGAGCAGGGGTATGAGATAATTATTTTTGGAGATGAGTCGCATCCCGAGATAAAAGGCGTTAAAAGCTATGCAACATACGGTGCCAGAGTAGTAACATCTCCCCAAGAGCTAGAGGATTTAAAACTAAAAGAGAAGATAGCTTTGGTGGCTCAAACAACCAGAAAAGTTGAAGATTATTTAGAGATTGCCAACTACCTGATTCCGCGTTATAAAGAGGTAAGGGTCTTTAACACTATCTGTAATGCAACATTTGAAAATCAAGAAGCGGTAAGAAAAATCTCAAAAAAAGCTGATGTTATGATAATTATAGGCGGAAAAAATTCATCAAACACAAAGCAGCTATTTAGTATCTCAAAAGACAACTGCACAGACAGCTATCATATAGAAGATGAAAACGATCTAGATTTTTCATGGTTTGAGGGCAAAGAGTTTTGCGGAATAAGTGCGGGAGCCTCCACACCGGACTGGAT
>NZ_JAVVFL010000229.1:0-3105 GCF_032250635.1 Sulfurimonas sp. | reverse complement strand
GAAGGCTACTTCCATTGAGTTTGATGAGCAGCAGATAAAGACGACAAATAGTTCAATACCTTACGACTATCTCATAATCGCAACGGGAGCCAAAACAAACTTCTTCTCATTTATAAAGGGCTTAAGAGAGCATAGCTACGGCGTGAAAAAGCTGCAAAGAGCTTACAACTTTAGAATCGAGTTTGAAAATCTTATCTATAAAAAGCTCTTAAATGAAAAAAGCGGCGAAGATATAAATCTGGTTATCGGAGGAGCAGGTCTCAGCGGTGTTGAGGTTGCTGCGGAGATGGCTCATGTCATAGAGGTGTATAAAAAAACGATAGGTGCGAGAGTAGAGAGCATAAAGATATATCTCATAGATGCAAGCAAGAGCATCCTGCCGGGAATGAGTGAGTTTTTAATCAAGAGTACGCAAAAAAGGCTAGACTCTTTGGGGGTAAAGACGTTAAGAGAGACATTTATAGAGAGCATGGATGATTCATATATCTATTTCAGAGACTCTCAAAAGTTAAAATATCATTTTATGATCTTTACAGGCGGCATAAAAGCATCCGAACTCAACGACTCTTTGGATGTGCAAAAGAACAAGATCTCTCAGTTTTTGGCAAATAGCAGACTAAATATTGGCGATAGAGAGAACGTTTTTGCCATTGGAGACTGCGTAGAGATTAAAAATGCTGCGGGAGAGATACTTCCTCCAACCGCGCAAACGGCTGAGAGGAGTGCGGAGTATGTGGCAGACGCAATAAGAAAAAAGATAGACAAACAAGAGATAAAACCCTTTAACTCCAGCGTTCTTGGTGTGTTTATTGCTCTTGGCGGCGAATACTCTGCCGGAGAGCTTTTTGGTTTCATAAAAGTAAGCGGGTATACGGCTTATCTTCTAAAAAAAGCTATAACCAAAGCCTACTATCTAGGACTTCGTTTTCGCATAAATGCAGGCTATAAAAAGAGAACAAACAAAGAGATATAAAGGGTTATATCTTCTCCCAAAACGTGCCTTGAGGCGTGTCCATAATATTCACGCCCAAAGAGAGTATCTCATCGCGGATTTTGTCTGCCGCTGCAAAATCTTTTGCCTTTTTTGCTTCATCTCTTTGCTTGATTAGTTCATTGATTTTTGTTTTTGTCTCTTCGTTGACTCCCCATTGAAAGTACTCGTAAGGATTTTTAGCACCAAACCCCAAAACCTCTTCGATGTAGGCAAGGTTTGAGAGCGTTTCTTGTTTAAGCTCCTTATGTTTACCTGCAGTATCAAGAGTCTCGTTTGCATGTGAAATCATCTCATCTATCAGTGCAAGAGAAGCAGAGACGTTTAAATCGTCACTCAAAGCCTTTAAAAGCTCCTCTTTAAATGGAGTCTTTGCATCTTCATAAGTCAGCCCAAACAACCTTTTTTTCAGCCTGTAAATCTTGTCTAAACGCTTTTTTGAAGCTACCAGATCCTCTTCATTGAAGTTGAAGTTGCTTCTGTAGTGCGTACTTAAAAGGTAGAAACGCAGAACCTCACCGTCGTAAACTTTCAGGGCATCTTTTAAAAAGAAGCTGTTTCCCAAGCTTTTAGACATCTTTTCGCCGTCTATGTTTACAAAACCGTTGTGCATCCAGTAATTTGCGAGTGCATGGTCTGTTGCGCATCTTGTCTGCGCCGCTTCGTTTTCATGGTGAGGAAAGAGCAGGTCAGCTCCACCGCCGTGAATATCTACGGCAAACTTTCTGCCTTTATGTGCCAAGTGTTTCTCTATCATGGCGGAGCATTCAAGATGCCATCCGGGACGACCTCTGCCAAAAGGGGAGTCAAATGTTACGCTACCGTCTTTGACGCTTTTCCACAGAGCAAAATCTGCACTGTTTTTCTTCTGCGATGAGCTCTCTACGCGCTGTTTTTTATCATCTTCATCTTGAACTCTGCAAGAGAGTTTTAGGTACTCGCTGTCGCTTGAGGTGTCAAAATAGACATCGCCCTCATCTGTTTTGTAGGCATGGTTGCTATCAAGAAGTTTTTGTATCAGCTCAATCATAGCCTCAAGCGATTCAGTAGCCTTTGGCTCAAGATTTGGGCGTTTTACGCCAAGCTGTTCCATCTCTTTGTGGTAAGCGTCTGTATAAAAATCTGTTATCTCTTTTATCTCTTTACCGCTTTGGCTCGCTTTGTTGATGATCTTATCGTCGATGTCCGTAATGTTTCTTGCATAAGTCACGTCGTAACCGTTAGCCTTTAAAACACGAGTTAAAAGGTCAAATACCAGAGCACTTTTTGCATGCCCCAAATGCGCATCGTCATAAACGGTAGGACCGCAGACGTAGAGCGAGACTCTGTTGTCATCTTGAGGGATAAACTCCCGTTTTGTTTTTTGTACTGAATCGTAAATTGTCATTAAATTGTTTCCTTTAAAAGCCGGTTATCATAAAGTCTACTGCCGAGATTATCTCTTCTCTTTTATCTGCCACTGAGCAGACAAATTCACCTAAACTGTCTATGGACACACCCGCCAGCTCTGCTGTAGACATGGTTACTTCCAAGCCACCTACGCTAAATATCGGGTTTAATATTTTTGCAGGCTTCATATTTAAGACCAAAGGCACAACAGCTCTTGTTGAGAGGCTTTTGAGTATGTCATTTTGAATATCGAGTAAAAACGGTATCTCTTTGTTTGTTTTTGGATTTTTATTTCTGTATATGTCAAATTGAGCCATTAAAAACTTCTTATATCATCACTGAAAGTACCATGCTTGGAAACTCTTTCATTATAACTTTTGATAGATGTTTTGTTTTGCGCCTCCCAATTTTGCATCTCTTTTTCTTTTATAAGTTCAATAAGTGTTTTTTCTAAAGAGTTGGATATATTTATGTGAAGTTCTTTTGCTTTCTTAAGCAGATCAGAGTTTATACTAAGGTTTGTTGCTTTTTTCTTTGCATGTGAATCGTAAAGCGCTGTCATCTGTATCTCCTATGTGTATAAAGTATGTGTATGATTATAGCATATCTAATTATGAATAGTAATTGTTGTTTGCTTTATTTTTTAACGGTTGAATTAAAGTTTTGTTAGACTTTTAATAAACTTCTTTTCTGTAGGCTATTCTAATCAAAGTAATAACTAAAAT
>NZ_JAVVFL010000228.1:0-3149 GCF_032250635.1 Sulfurimonas sp. | reverse complement strand
ATGAAGTAGAAAAAATTGTAAAAAAGTGTGGCTTAAAATATAGATTTTTGAAAAAAAACGGTGACATGATTGCTCCAAAAGAGACTATTTTGGAGTGCAGCGGCGATGCAAAATCGCTTCATCATGCATGGAAAATATCTCAAAACATCTTTGAGTATATGAGCGGCATCGCTACCTATACAGACAAAATGCTGCAACTTGCAAAAGCCATCAATCCAGACATAGCCCTTGCTACTACAAGAAAAAATTTCCCAAGCGCAAAAGAGCTCATGTTAAAAGCAGTCATGGATGGAGGCGGAACACCTCATCGGCTTGGACTCTATGATTCGATTTTAATCTTTGAGCAACATTTGGTATTTCTTAGCGACAAGCAAGAACTAGAGAGAAACTTTAAGATTATCAAGAAAAAGTTTATAGAAAAAAAAATAACAGTAGAGGTAAAAAACCTTGAAGATGCCCACTATTTCGCCTCTTTGGGTGCGGATATACTACAGTGTGAAAAGATGGATTTTGAGACTCTAAGAGAGTGTGTTGCTCTTAAAGAGGAGTTTAAAAATATTACCGTCTCTGCGACAGGCGGCATAAATATTAAAAATATTTCAGAGTTTGCAAAAACAGGAGTTGATCTCATAGTTACATCCTCACCTTACCATGCAAAACCGCTTGATATAAAAGTGCAGATGCGTACTGCACTCAAAGGAGTTAGCAGATGAATATCTTAAAGGGAAATATCGTCTCCATCAAACAAAGTGATAGCTTGATGCTTGTTTTTATGGATGTCAAGGGGCAGCTTTTAAACTCTATGCTGCTTGAAAACGGGGATGAAAATCGGCTGGAAGTTGGGATGGATGTACATCTTATATTTAAAGAGACGGAGGTTACTCTTGCAACTACGGACTCTATTGTGAGTGAGAGAAATTCATTTGTTTCAAAAATCACCCACATAGAAAATGGTAAACTTCTTGCAAATATTACACTTGATTTTTTAGGGCATGAGATTAACGCACTTATCACCAAAGGCGCACTTCATGGACTAAAATGCAAAATAGGCGATGAGTTTAGATGGGTTGTAAAGGCAAGTGAAATAACACTGCAGATATTGTAATTTTTTTGACTTAGCCGAGCAAAATCAACTCTTCAAGCTCTGAAAAAACCACTGCCCTATTTTGCTCTTTTGTATCTAAAATTCTCTCACATAAAATGGAGAGATTTTCATCTACATGTGGTGTAAACATGCGGATATCTTCAAGTTTTTCGTTCTTTAGAGTATTTGTAAATCTCTCATACGCCGAATATGCCTCGCTGCCGCTTAACTTATAATAGAGTTTACGTCCAAGTTCAAAAACCTCAAACTCCTCATTTTTTCCCGTGTTTACTTTCTCACTAAAACCTATCTCAATGTTTATATTTTTATCTCTCATGTACGCCCCGAGTTTCATTACAAAACCGATAAAAGCCGGTGTATAAAGCTTTAAAATCCGCTCATGAAACAGCTCAAAACTTTCATATGGATTTTTAACTCTTTTGTACTCAAGCATCAGAGTCTCTACATAAAAGTGTGCATACCGCAGCGGAGCCGATTTAACGACTGCATATCCTTCTAAACCCTCACTTGTGATTTTTCCGCCAAGAGAGATATTTACACCACCCTCCATTTCGCCGTTTACTTTGACTTTGCACCCTTCAAAACCGATGTCACCCAGACCATGCAGACCGCACCCTTTAACACATCCTGACCAATACATGCGTACTCGTCCTTCATTAAGCGGCACTTTTTGCTCCAAATACTCCGCCATTTTTATAGCATCGCTTTTGTTCTCAATCACTCCAAATGCACAGTGTTGTGAACCTGCACATGCTATTAAATGATTTTTGTATGGTGAATCGACGCTTCTGTATTTTTTAAAGAGCGGCTCGGACAATAGTGAGTTCACTTCTTTTACACCCAAAACATAAATGCTCTGCTCTATATCAAATCTTATCTCGCCGTCTCCATATTTTTCACTTACGTCTGCCACACTTAATAAATCGCTTCCGCTAAAGATACCTGCAGGAACAACCATGTGAACGCCGAGAGTTCCGTCTCTGAGCTGCACACGTCCGTGGTCTGGGTCGTTAAAATCAAGCTTTGTCATGGTCTCGCCTCCGCGCGCAAAATCAATTCCCGCATTTTGGCAAATCGCACTCCTAATCTCCTCCATGCCTACCGCTTCGACTAAAAAGAAGAGACGGTTTTTGTTTCTGTTGTCACGAAATCCAAATCTTCTAAAAATATCAATAATAGAGTTATAAGCACTCGGCACTTCATGAGGCAGTAAAAAAATATCTGCACTCTTTGCCACTTTGCCGACTTTTCCGCCGAGGTACATGTTGTAGCCGTAAAGTCCATCTTTTTGCGCCAAAACAAAACAACAGTCATGACTAAAAGCGTTGCATCTGTTGGAAATCGAGCCTGTGATTGCAGTGTTAAACTTTCTAGGAAGTGCGCTTATCCACTCATAGTTATGCAGAAAACTTCTCTCTAAGGTTTTTAAAAGCTCATAGGAAGGCAAAATATTGTCAAATCCTTTGGCATCGAGTGGGTCGGTAACAATGTTTCTAAAGTTATCTACGCCCGTTTGGTACGAGCTAATCCCCACCGCACCCATACGCTCAAAGATAGTCGGTATATCTTTGATGTCGATATAGCGAAGCTCTATCTGCGCACGAGTTGTGATATCTATATAATCTTCACCAAACTCTTTTGCAATTAACCCTAAAACTCTCGCTTGTTCAGCATTCAAGTAGCCGCCGCTAATGCGAACGCGTATCATAAACTTTTGCGGAGTTTGCGCATCTTTATCATAAATGCCAAAACATTTCAAGAAGTAGCTTTTATCTTCATCAGGAATCGACGCATAACCGTTTTTTGCATAGTAATCCAGCATCTCAAACGCCTCTTTAGGAGTTTTAAGCGCTTTTGTTGTTTCAACTTTGTTAAGTTTTTTTGCTCTTGCACTATACGCTTTTTGTAGCTCTTCCATTGTAACTCCGATCTCTATCGAATATAGTCACAATTCTAGCAGTTATTAAAAATAAAATAACCAATTTACTGCTTGTTTTTTATACAATAAGAAAAGAACTTAAAATATCTCAACTAAGAGACAAAA
>NZ_JAVVFL010000227.1:0-3156 GCF_032250635.1 Sulfurimonas sp. | reverse complement strand
TCCTATTTTTGGAGTTATACTCTCTATATACTCCAAAACTTCATCCGGATCAAAAGGCTTTAGGAAGTATTTGTTTATTCCGATGTCTATCGCACTAAAGAGCTTCTCTTTCTCACTAAATGCACTAAGAATTATGATGGGGGTTTTGGGACTTATCTGCTTTATCTCTTTTGCCATATCAAGCCCCGATAGTCTGGGCATCATTATGTCGGTTATAACAATATCGGGTTTGATTTTTTTAAAAAATTCTACCCCCTCTACTCCATCTGTCGCTACAATAAAACTGTGAAAATTATCGCCGATAGCTTCTTTTAAAAGTCTTGCGAGATTCTCTTCATCCTCTACAAGCAAAACCTTAATCTCTTTTAACGCTCTGTTTTTCATATTACCTCAATGGAATTTTTATGCTAAATGTCGTAGAGTTTTTCTTACTCTTAACATCAAGAGTTCCGCCAAGCCCCTGCTCGCAAATCATTCTTGACATAAAAAGTCCCAAACCGGTTCCTCGGCTCTTATGTTTTGTCGTAAAATATGGCTCAAAAATCTTCTCTAGATTCTCTTTAGCTATTCCGCCTGCATTGTCTTGCACCTCTATAACGGCAAAACTGTTCTCTTTTTTTGTCGTGATGGCTATCTCTCTAAGAAGTATACTGTTATGGATAAATGCGTCTTTTGAGTTGTTGATAAGATTTATAATGACCTGCGTTAGCTCATTTGTAATCCCCAACACATCAATATCTTCAAAATCCGTCTTTATAATTATCATCTCATCATTTATCATATTCTCTAAAAGTACAATCGACTCTTGGATGCTCTCGCTTATATTAAAATAGTACTTCTCCTTATCGGGAGAGAAAAAGTTTGTAAAATCATCTATGGTTTCAGACATGTTTTTTATAATATGCTTACTCTCTGCATAAAATTTTGTTGCATCATCCTCACTGCCGTTTTGCAGAGCCTTTTTGATGTTAAACATCGCCAAAGAGAGTTCCGTAAGCGGCTGTCTCCACTGATGTGCAATATTTGCAAGCATCTGACCAAGACTTGCATGTCGTGATTGCCAGAACATAACACGCTGCCTCTCCTCATTTTTTGCAATCTCCTCTTGCACACGCTGCTCTAGCGTCTGATTTAACTCTTTTAACTCTCTGGTCTGCTCTTCTACCATCTTCTCTAAACTTCTGTTTAGCTCCTCATACTGAGCCTCTTTTTTCAAAAGCTCTTCTCTTAAGAGCATCTCTTTTGTTGCGTCGTATCTTATTGCTATATATTCGACTATATTTTGGCTCTCATCAAGAATCGGGATTATTGTAGTGTTTACGTAGAATGTGCTACCGTCTTTTGCCAGGTTTTTAACGGTAGCTTTATATATGTTTTTGTTTTTTATAGTCTCCCAAAGAAGTTCAAACTTCTTGCTCTCTACATCGGGGTGTCTTACAATGTTGTGGTTTTTGCCAAGAAGCTCATCTTTTGAGTAACCGCTGATTTCACAAAACTCATCGTTTACAAATGTTATTATTCCATTTACATCCGTTTTTGAGATTATGTTGCTCTTCTCAATCGCCTCTTTATACTGTTTTAACATGCAGCACTACTTTAACTCACTCCAGTTATCTCCGATATTCATGCTTGTCTTTAGAGGAATACCCAGCTCCATTATGCTCTCCATAATATCTTTAAATCTCTCTCCCAAAGAGTCGGCTTTTTCTTCATCTACTTCAAAAATAAGTTCATCATGTATCTGAAGAAGCATCTTTGCATCAAGTTTTTCATCCTCGATTACTCTGTGTATTTTATTCATGCTCAGTTTTATAAGGTCACTCGCACTCCCCTGAAAAACGGTGTTAACAGACTCCCTCTCATAGGCAGCTTTAAACATAGGCGCAGCATTTTTGTAGTCAAAGTATCTTCTGCGCCCCAAAAGAGTCTCTACATATCCCATCTCTTTGGAGTCCTCGACTATTTGACGAAAGTAGGCTCTGACACTAGGAAAGCTGTTAAAGTACTTCTCTATTATCTCTTTTGCCTCTTTTGTAGTTATGCCAAGAGTCTCGGATAGTTTTTTCTGCCCCATGCCGTAAAGAAGCCCGAAGTTTACGGTTTTTGCAATGTTTCTTTTTGCATCTGCCTCATCCTCGCCAAAAAGAGCCACCGCAGTTTGGCGATGAATATCTTTGTCGCTCTTAAACGCATCCACCAAAACCTCATCTTTAGTAAAGTGCGCAAGAAGTCTAAGCTCAATCTGGGAGTAGTCTATGCCTATAAGCTTTTTACCCTTTGGCGCAACGAACGCTTCTCTTATTTTTGTGCCAAGTTTTGTTCTTGTGGGAATGTTCTGCAGGTTTGGATTTTTTGAACTTAGTCTTCCCGTTGCAGTTCCGGTATGTACGAAAGAGGTGTGGATACGCCCCTCTTTATCCTCGCGACTCAGCTTTATAAGAGGCTCTATATAGGTTGAGAAAAGCTTATAAACCTCACGATACTCCAAAAGATGAGGAATAATCTCATGCTCATCTTTTAGTGAACTTAGAACCTGCTCATTTGTCGAGTATCCGGTTTTTGTTTTTTTGCCGGTAGGAAGACCCAAGTTCTCAAAAAGTACAACACCGAGCTGCTGCGTGGAGTTGATGTTGAACTCTCTATTTGCCAAAGCGTAAATCTTGCCTGTCAACTCATTTAGGGTCTCTTTTACCTCAACTAAAAACTTCTCTAAAAACGCGCTATCAAGAGCTATACCCTCTCTCTCCATTTTCAGAAGTGTTTGAATAAATGGAAACTCTACCTCTACCGCCTCTTTGATGAGATGTTTTGCACCTTGAAGCTCTAATTTTTCCAAGAGAAGATGATATAGTTTCAGCGTTATAACGGCATCTTCGGCAGCATAGTTGCACGCATCTTCAAGCGCAACGCCTGCAAATGTCTCACCCTTTTTTACCGTCTCTTTAAAAGAGAGCATTTGATGCCCTAAAAGCTTATCTGAGAGCTTGTCAAGTGAGAGAGCACCCTCAGGGTCCACAAGCCATGCAAGTATCATCGAGTCGGCAAAAATCTCCAACTTACTCTCTTGTAAAAATCTGCATACAAAATGCAGATCAAACTTTATGTTGTGCCCGACTACATGTGACTCAAATATCTTTCTTATAGCCTTTATAGCAT
>NZ_JAVVFL010000226.1:0-3171 GCF_032250635.1 Sulfurimonas sp. | reverse complement strand
TACCAAGACAAGAGCCAAAACAAAAGAGACGCCTTGCCAAAATATGACGCTGTTTCTCTCCACAAGGGGCGGTTTTTTCTTCTTTAAAAACTCCTCATTTGGATGGCGCAGGTCATACAAAAACTCACTTAGCTCCTCATAGCGCTCTTTTGGGTTGATTGCAACTGCTTTTTTCACCGCCTCATCAACCCACACGGGAATCTCTTGGTTGTAGTGATAGAGCGGCGTGTAGCGGAGTCTCTTTTGTGCAGTCTCGCTTTTTACTCTTGCAATCTCCACGCCATAAGGAAAGTGACCCGATAACATCTCATAGACTATCACACCGAGCGAGAAGAGGTCTGAGCACACCGTTCCCTCTTTGCCCAAAAAATACTCAGGGGCGCTATAGAGTGCAGTTCCTAAGAGGTTCTCTTGTTCAAGGCGGATATTGATATCCATGATGCCCTCCACTCTTGTTGCGCCAAAATCTATGATTTTTAGCGTGCCTGAGGTTTCAATCATAATATTTTGCGGTCTGAGGTCTTGATGAATCATCTCTTGACGATGCAACGCCAAAAGCCCTTTTGCTACCTGCTCTACCATTTGCCGCACTGTCTCAAGAGTTGGATTTGGGTTGTCGATAATCCACTGCGAGAGCGTTTGCCCCTCTATAAACTCTAGTACATTGTAGAGATAATTTTTTTTGCGTGAAGGAGTGAAAGATTTTAAAACATGTGCGCTATTGATGCGTCTTGCTATCCACTCCTCCATCAAGAAACGCTCCAGATACGCTTTGTCTCCTTGCATATCGATGGACGGGATTTTGAGTGCAACCTGCTTGCCGCTCTGGCTATCCACCCCAAGATAGACATGGCTTCTACTGCTAGCACTCAACTCCCGCACAATGGTGTAGCCTTCGAACTCCTCTCTTGCTTCAAGCAGAGGTGCGAAAGGTTTCTCCTCTATCTGTTTGTAGATCTCTTTGAGCTCTTTTTTTGCCAAAGCATCCACACGAACAAGCTGGATGGTAATATTGTCATCGCTTTGTTCCTTGTAAGCATATTCAGCGATAATTTTTGCAATCTCTTCAAATCTATCTTGATGTTTTTGTATCATTTTTACCATTAAAGTATCACTAACATACTCATAGACGCCATCGCTCATAAAACAGAAGATATCACCGACTTCTACCTGAAAACTGCTGTAATCCATCCGCACATGTGGCTCCATGCCCAAAGCTCGGCTTAGGTAACTCTTATCTCTTGAGACCCATAAACGGTGATCTTGTGTGAGCTGCTCTAGCACACCATCACGCAAACGGTAGATGCGCGTATCACCGGCATGAAAGAGGTAGGCAGTGCTAGAGCGAAGCACCATGGCGCTAAATGTACAGACGAAACCTCTGTTTTTATCATGGGAGTAGTTACTCTGCATGGTTTGGGAGTAGAGCCATGAGTTTGCGGCACCCAAAACCCTAAGTGCTGATTTTTTTACAGACCATGATTCGGGCGTGCTTGTGTAGTCCATCAAAAAGGAGGTTACGGCTGCCTTGGAGGCGATTTGACTTACACTGCTGCTGCCGATGCCATCAGCAATGGCAATAGCAACCCCTTTGTGTGTAAGCTGTGGCTCTTTGGGGATGCAGATATCGTGAAAGTCCTGGTTTATCTCTTTTCGTCCCCCAGTGGAGTACTGGGAGATAGAGAGTTCTAAACGGCTTTTCATAAGAGAATCAGCTCAGTTTTCTTTTTGCACCAGTTTTTATGTGTGTTGCATAAAGAGTAAGCCCGGTAAAAGCAAGACCGCCTACTAGGTTCCCCAGAACAACAGGAAGCTCATTCCATAAAAGATAATCACCAATCGTAAAGTTACCGCCCATTATCATGGAAAATGGAAACAAAAACATATTGACGATAGAGTGCTCAAAGCCCATAAAAAAGAAGAGCATAATCGGCATCCACATAGCAATAGCCTTGCCGCTTACACTCGTCGAGATCATTGCTCCCACAACACCCATGGAGACCATCCAGTTGCAAAGCATCCCGCGGATAAAAACCGTCATCCAGCCCCAAATCCCGTGCTCTTGATAGCCAAGTGTTCTTGCTTCCCCGATAGAGCCGATCTTTTTACCGACTTCGCCTACTTCAATTTGATAGCCGTATGTAAGTATAAACGAAATCATAAATGCCACAAGCAATGCACCCGCAAAGTTACCGAAGAAAACAAGTCCCCAGTTTCTAAGAACCTGTTTTACCGTTACTCCAGGTCGCTTGTCAATAAGAGCAAGCGGAACCAAAACAAAGACACCCGTTAGCAGATCAAACCCCATAAGGTAGAGCATAATAAAACCGACAGGAAAGAGCATCGCACCGACAAGCGGCGAACCAGTAGACATAGAGACCGTAATGGCAAAAGCCGCTGCAAGCGCCAAAATAGCCCCTGCCATAAAAGCTCTAATAATCGTATCTTTCGTTGACATATAGACTTTTGACTCGCCCGCATCGACCATTTTTGTAACAAACTCCGTAGGAACCAAGTAAGACATGGCACACTCCTTAAAAGTAGAAAAGTATTTCACTGTTGTGATATAGAATTGTATATTTAAAGCATAATAATTAAACAACTAGCCTGTATATATTTTATACAATCTTATATTTTATTATGTTTCATCAACGAAAAAAACAGATTATAGACAATTTTTACTAAGAGAGCAAATATTAAAGTGCCTCTAATCTCCTATAAAGAAGCTTTTACTATAATTAGACTCATAAAATACCAAAGAGAGACTCAATGGATTGGCTGAATTTTTTTGAACCAAAAGTAGAACATAAACACTCCTTTGGAAGAGGCATCAACGCAAACCTCTCTAAAGATGAGGAAGATCTCTTCAACAAATCTAACGAGGCGTTTGAAGCAAAAGAGATACTAGATGCCTATGAATATTTTTTCATATCTCTTGAAAACTTTTCAGACTCAAAATCAAACCAAAACATTATAATTACAAAAGAGGATGGTAAGCTCCGTTTTGAAATACTTCAAGGAACGGCGAGAATAACAGGCGTAATCACAAAAGAGAGCCTCTACGCAGAAGCCATTTTGACAAAAAAAGCAGCGGCGAATGTCGCATTAAAACGTCTGATTTTAGAGAGAAACTACCAACTTACGTACGCTTGCTACTTCAGCGATGAGGAG
>NZ_JAVVFL010000225.1:0-3185 GCF_032250635.1 Sulfurimonas sp. | reverse complement strand
ATACTTATTACCGATCTTAATTTAAACGCCGATGAAGCAAAGTGGCTTAACAGTGAAGTTGAAAAAATAAACGAAAAAAACAAAAAGGTGACGTTAACTCTTCTTGACCACCATGGAAGCGGAGAAGAGAGCGCTAAAAAATATGATTGGTACTATTTAGATACTTTAAGATGCGCTACAAAAATAACTTACGACTATGCAAAAGAGCACTTTGAGCTTAATGAGCCTGAATGGATGGAGAAGTTTGTAAATATTGTCAATGCCGTTGATTTGTGGAAGATGGAGGAGAGGGAGAACTTTGAGTACGGGAAGGTCTGCATGCGCCTTGTCTCAGAGATGAGAGAGCTTAACAAAGTGATGTTTGCCCAAGCGGACAACAACTACAAACTCTCTTTGCTTCTTGAAGCCGTAAAGTATATCGATAAGGAGAATGCTCCTATAGTGCTAGATGAGAATATTCACAAGATAAAGAAAGATTTTTTCAAAAAAGATCACGATAACACGCTCGATAATCTTGCAACAGAGTATATAGTTGAACTTCTGGGCAAAGCCAGAGATGAGAAGACCATCTACTATAAAGGCTACAGAGGATACTTAAGCTACGGAGTCGGGAATACCTCCATCATAGGAAACGGCTTTTTGCTGACATACCCGGAGTATGACTTTATAGTTGACGTAAGCTACAGAGGCACACTTAGCATAAGAGCAAATAATGGGGTAAATGTCGCGCTTATCTCAAAAGAGTGGACAGGCGGCGGCGGACATCCAAATGCAGCCGGTGGACGCATTATTGGCTTTAAAGAGCAGTACAGATACGACAAGGTAAAAGCTCAGATTGAGAAGATTATCAACGAAAAAGAGTCTGTAGCCGGTGAGCTTGAGTACAAAAAAGAGCTTTAACTACTGATGTTACGCATTAAAACGAACGCGTCCATTTTAATGGCAGGGACTAAAGTCCCTACAACCCCTTGCCATGGGGTATGCCATTGGTTAGCATACCTAAAAGCTACGAAAACAAGCTAATGCGGTTTTCACGAAGTGAAAATGTTTCTTTAGTAAAAACAAGTTTTTCGAGAACTACAAAGTACATAAGGTCAGTTAATCGAAAGGCTCAATTGTTGGCGAAGTATCTCTCGATACCGTCAGCCAAACCAAGGGCCATTGTATTTAAATAGTTCTTGTCAACAAGTCGTTTAGCCTCCATGGGGTTAGAGATAAACCCAACCTCGACCAAAACAGAGGGCATTTGAGCACCTACCAAAACCCAAAAAGGTCCCTCTCTTACTCCGCCGTCTTTTACCCCGCTGTATTTTTTATTTAGTTCGCCGAGCATTCCCCTCTGCAGGTCTATCGCCAGCTTATTTGATGCTACCGTATTGTGATGGTTTAAAAAGTTCAAGTAACTATCTTTTCCATACATATTCATGTCGCTCATGTCTGCAGAATTCTCTTTTGCAGCAACCCTCTTAGCTCTATCAGAGCGCGAAGGGGAGAGAAAATAGCACTCTACTCCATGCACTTCTTTTGCATGTTTGCCGTCAATGGCATTAGCATGGATGCTTACAAAAATATTTGCCCTTTTTTTATTGGCATATTTTGTTCGCTCGCTTAATTTTACAAACTTATCGCTCTCTCTTGTCATGTAGACTTTGTAGCCGCGAGATTTTAAAATCTTCTGAACCTCTTTTGCAACATTTAGGGCAACAACCTTTTCTCTATATCTTCTGTACCCAACAGCTCCAGGGTCTTTGCCCCCATGCCCTGGATCTATAACAATGACCTTTCCCTTATCTCTTTTTATCGGCACCACTTTTTCAAGGGTCGGTACAACCTTGCTAGATGCGGTTTCAAGCTTAACTTCCAATGTTTTGGCATCAACCGTATAACTAACCTCTACCTTTGCGCTATGAGTTACAACCAACCTCAGAGTCTTGGGATCAAACTGGGCTATTTTAATTCTGTCTATATTGTTGTTGTTAATATTTTGTGAGCTGGTAAGCATGGCTGTTTTGATATCAAAGACATATCTATATCTGCCTTTTGTCATATCATGAAGCGTAAAGTACTCGATTTGAGAGGGTGTAAGTTGTTTGTCAAACTCCAGAAGCAGCACATCTTCTCTCCAGTTGATAGATTTCAGTCTATGCAGAGGAACGAGATGAACATCTTCAATATGCTCACTCTTTGTCATCTCTTTTGGTTCTGGTTTATTGTAGCCACTCTTTTGCAAAGTCGCTTGAAGCTCTTTTGAGTATTTTGAGACATCAATGCTAAGCCTCTCTCCGCTCTTAACTATCCCCTTTAGAGCCTCAAACTTTAAAAAGTTATCATTCTCAACCATGGAGCGAAGGTATAAACTTTTGTAGTCGTCGTAAGCGCGAAAAGTATCGCTTGTAGAGCTGCTCTTCATATAGCTATTTGCTCTTTTTAAAAGCTCACTACTAGTAGCAGAAGCCTCTAGAGAGATAAAAAATAAAAAAGAGAGTAGAAAAAGCTTAAACATTACCCTTCTATTCACCGTTAACTAATTTATCCATTAACTCTTTTACGGAGATTATTTTATCTAACCTGTATCCGTTGGTGCCCGAGAAGAAAAGCCCCGTCTCAAGATTTCCGTTATAAGCATCACTAAGTCTGTCGGCGATACAGTAACCGACCTCTTTTGCCTCTTCACCGCGATTACATGGAGCAACACAGTTTGAGATACATTTTATGGCAGGTCCCTCTCTCTTCTCCACAAGCTCAGTAAGGTTCGTTCTAACACCTTGAGCCGGATAACCTACGGGCGAAGAGAAGAGTTGAATATCCTCTTTTTTTGCATTTAAGAGAACTTTTTTAAAGTTTTCATGTGCATCGCACTCATGAGTTCCAATAAAGCGCGTTCCCATCTGAACACCACGTGCGCCAAGAGAGAGCATCTCTTCTATATCGTTTTTGTCCCAAATACCGCCGGCTGCAATTACCGGGATATCTCCCCAAAGAGCAGCCTCTTCAACAACTGGTCTAACCAAATTTTCAAGCTGATTCTCCGGCATTTTGCACTGCTCATACGTAAAGCCTTGGTGCCCGCCGCTTTTTGGACCCTCAAGCACAACAGCGTCTGGAAGTCTGTTATATCTTTTCTGCCATCTTTTACAGATGATTTTTAAAGCTTTTGCAGATGAAACAATAGGAACAAGCGCAAC
>NZ_JAVVFL010000018.1:0-18822 GCF_032250635.1 Sulfurimonas sp. | reverse complement strand
TAAACTGCCTCAAAGTTGACAGACACACTCCCCACGGTATATTTTTAACGGCACTTGATGAAAAAGATGTGCTCCTGCCGCAAGCTTACGTAACCGATGAGATGCAAGAGGAGACTCTTCTAGAGGTATTTTTATATACCGACTCAGAGGATAGACTTATTGCCACGACTCTTAAACCAAAGGCGATGCTTGATGAGTATGCTCTGTTTGAAGTCGTTGATGTGGCACCTTTTGGGGCATTTGTTGCTTGGGGACTTGCAAAAGATCTCTTTGTACCGAATATGTTCCAAAAAGAGAAGTTCAAGATCGGAGACAATAGATTTCTAAAAGTCGTGTATGACGAAAAGACGCACCGTCTTGTAGGAACCGAGAAGCTGGGCGACTTTTTTGATAGAAGACCAAAAGGGTTAGCCCCAAACAAAGAGGTCGATATACTCATCATCGCAAGAACTCCTCTTGGCTTTAAGTGTGTTGTAGAAGAGAGATATGAGGGGCTTATCTACCATAACGAGATCTTTGAGACGATAGAGATAGGAAGCAGAAGAAAAGCCTATATCAAGACCGTAAGAAAAGATGGCTCTATTGACCTGAAACTTCAGGCGGGCGGAGCAAAACAGAAGGACATCTCATGTGAAAAAGTGCTCTCTCTTCTAAAAAAGAGCGGCGGGGTGATGCCTTACAACTACAAGAGTGATGCAGAGCTTATAAAAGATGTATTCGCTCTTAGTAAAAAAGAGTTCAAACGCTCGCTTACTGCTCTTCAGGAGAGCGGAGATATAGAAGTCAAAGATACGGGAATATATCTAAAGAGCCAAGATGGCAAAGCATAAAAAGAGCATAGAGTTTGAGAATATATCTTTTTCTCAGGAGAGAAACTCTTACACTGTTTTGCGTTTTTTCCCACTAAAAATGAGTGTTGATGTAATGGCTTATGAAGATGGAGTAAAAGCGGGAGTTAAAAATATTCCCTTTGCTCATCTGCCAAAAGAGATAAAAAAAATCATAAAACCCAACTAGAGTATATGGCTTAATTATTATCTCTTTTTGGGTAATATATTAGACTTTTTGCAAAACCCATAACAGCCTCAGAGAGATCAAAAGGGGTAAGATTGTGCAAAACAAATTTTTATGCCTAGCCGTAGCTAAGGATAAAATATTTTTTTGTGCAAGGTTGTCCCTTTTCATCTCTCCCTGCGGGCATTTTACAGAGAGCTTTACTCTGCGTTAGATAACCTTCACCGTAGCTACAGCTACGCTGAAGAACATCTGCCTTGATTAAAACTCTCTGTAAAGTGCTGAGACTATTAGGGGTTATGCAAGAAGTCTATTCTATAAAAACGGAGAATCTACATGTCAAAAATAAAAAAATGCAACTCCCTCGAAGAGGTCAGAACAAAGATAGATAATATAGATGACGAGATTGTAAATCTCATCTCAAAAAGAAGCCATCTTGTACGTCAGGCTGCCTCGTTTAAAAACAGCATTGAAGAGGTTAAGGCAGATGATAGAGTAGATTATATCCTGCAAAAGGTTCGTCACTCCGCGATTCAGGCAGATGTCTCTCCAAATATGATTTCCGACCTTTTCAAAATCATGATAAACGAGATGGTTGAGACAGAGATATCAGAATTTAGAAATACGCGTACTTTTTAAACTATCTTATGAAACATCTTCTTGCCCTGATTCTTCTTTCCCTCTACTCGTATGCTTATGATGCGTTTATAACGCCAGATAAACTAAAAGATTCGCTCAGTGACGAAAAGATAGTTCTTTTAGATGTAAGCCCTTTGGATATGTACAGTACAAGTCATATAAAAGGAGCGATTCATGCAGATATCTCCAAATTTAGCAAAAGTGATTATGAAAGACTAGCCTCTGCCTATAGCAAGAATGTACAAAAAGAGATTATAAATCTTGGAATAAATCCAGATTCACATGTGGTTATTTACTCAAGAAACAGTTACGAGAATCTTCAAAACTCAACCTATTTGGCATTTGTTTTAGCCGAACATGGATTTGAAAACATTTCTATACTCGAAGGCGGCTATATAGCGTGGGTATTTAAATATCACACTCTTGTCTCTTCAAAAAGAAGCTCTGCAAAAGAGGACGGCAGCTATAAGATAAAACACAATCCAAACTTTTTAGTAGAGCTGGATTATATAAAAAGCAACAGCCGAAACATTACCATTGTAGATAGCAGCAACAAGCTTCAAAGCCCTGAGCTGTTTTCTGATATCTCTTATACCATAGACAGAGATTATCGTGATAATTTTTTTGATGACCTTACGCTTAGAGATGAAGATGAGTTAAGAGAGTTTGTCTCTAAGTTGAGTTTGATAAAAGATAAAGATATAGTCGTATACGATGAGACTATATTTGAAGCTTCCGTAAACTGGTATATTCTTTACCAAAAATTTGGTTTTAAAAATATAAAAATATTACATTTTTAATTCCGCTGCATTAAACGACCCGACTAAGCTCTTCAACACTATTTTTTATAACCTTGATACTCTCGTTGCTTCTTTTTGAGAGTTCATCAATCTTTACAATATTGCCTATTATCTCTTCTGTTGTCTTAGCATTTTGAGTATAGCTCTCAACTGTTCTTTGTGCCAAAATAACTCCATTACCGATTGCCTGAGAGATACTCTCCATACGCTTTGATGCATCAGTAGAGAGCTCTGCCAAAGACTCGATTGATTGAGAGCTTCTGTTCATCTGCTCGCTTGTGTCGTTTATGGATTGGCTTACTACGTTGATGGTGGCATTTATCTCCGTAAGTGACTTCTGCGTTCTCTCTGCGAGCTTTCTAACTTCATCGGCAACAACCGCGAACCCTCTTCCGTGCTCACCAGCGCGTGCAGCTTCAATAGCAGCATTTAACGCAAGTAGATTTGTCTGGTCTGCAATATCCGCAATAACAGAGATAACTTCTTTAACTTGATTGGCATCTTCCGATACTTTGCTTAGGTCATTCGCCAAAATATTTTGCGTACTTGAAGCATCTTGAAGTTGATTTACTATACCTGTTATCTCATTTTTAATACTGTTTAAATTTTCGCTTACTTCTGTTATATTCTCTTTTGAACTTGAAGCATCTACTAAATCGTTTCCTAGTACAACTTTCAATTTTTCCCCGATTGATACTACCTTTGCAAGAAGTTCTCTCTCATTTATCATGCTCATATTTGTATTTTCATAATCGCTGTTTATTCTGCCGACTATCTTCTCAATGGTATGTGATTTTTCGTTAGTATCTTGTGCCTGTAGAAATATCTCCTGAAATTTATTCATACTTTCAGCTGCTTTACTAAGTTCTGAGTTATAACTGTTCTTTAAAACGATCTTCTCTCCATGCTCAAGATTTTCAAGCTGCTTTATAAGAGATTTTGTCATATCGACACCGTTATACTTCTCATCTAGGTCATGAACGACTATAACAGCCGCTATTATATACTGAATAAGCTGTCCGATAATATTGTCTGTAAAAAATGTTCCATTGATTATAAGCAATATGATGCCGACGTAGTGAACAAAGCGCATGCGGAAAAAGAGGGAGTATAACATTACTAATCCTTATATAACTATATAGAAGAATTATACAGGGCAGAGCTTAATTTAATGATTTATAAGAGAAATTTGTGATAAAAAGAGGTAAAAACCTCTTCTTATTTGTACCTATATGTGATACGGCCCTTATCAAGAGAGTATGGTGTTAACTCAAGTTTAACTTTATCTCCCGGTAATATTTTAATATAGTGCATACGCATCTTTCCTGCAATATGACATAAAATAATATGTCCGTTTTCTAACTCAACACGAAATGTTGCATTTGGCAAAGCCTCTATAATCTTGCCATCAACTTCGATAACATCTGATTTAGCCATTTTAATCCTTTTTTTCTCAAGCCAGAGATAAAATTTCAGCTTTACCATTGACAATTGCAACAGTATGCTCATAGTGTGAGCCGCGTAAACCATCGGCACTAACAACATCCCACTTATTTTCTAAAATAAGCGGTTTTGTCTCTTTTTGACAAACCATAGGCTCTAGACAAAAAACCATCCCATTTTTAATCTTGGGACCGCCTTTTGCATCTTTTGCTTCCAAATAGTTAGGAATCTCAGGCTCTTCATGAGGTTTTTTGCCGATACCGTGCCCGCAGAAACTATGCAGTGGCACGAACCCTCTTGAACGAATAGAGTTTTCCAGCACTGCGGAGAGTTCTTTAAATCTCATACCCACCTTAATGGATTTTATTGCTTCATAAAGAGACTCTTTCGCACATGCAATAAGCGCTTCATCTTGGGCACTTACCTTGCCGACAGGAACCGATATAGCCGCATCTCCAAACCAACCATCAAGTTCTGTCCCGATATCATAACCGATAATATCGCCCTCTTGGAGCTTATAGTCAGTTGGAATACCGTGAATAATAACTTGATTAAGGGAAGTGCAGACTGCATTTGGAAAGCCATAAAGACCTTTAAAAGAGGGTCTTGCTCCATGAGAGAGAATATACTCCTCTGCCATAGCATCAAGCTCTTTTAAAGAGATCCCAGGTTTTGTGTTTTGACGAAGTAGTTCTAACGCACCGCCGACAATCTTGTTAGCGGCGCGAAGTTTCTCTATCTCTAGAGGTTTTCTAAGCGCAATGGCCATTATTTATAAACCAACCGCACTTAATGTTTGGTACTTGCTCATATAAGCCTGAGCCTCAATTTTTCTCATCGTATCAAGAGCAACCTGAACAACGATTAAAACTGCCGTACCTCCAAAGAAGAATGGAACTCCCATGCCTTTTATAATCATAAACGGCAGAGTTGCAACCAGACCCAAATAAAGCGCACCTGTAAATGTAAGGTTACTCGCAGTTGTATTTAAAAACTCTGATGTTGCATTTCCGGTACGAATACCAGGAATAAAACCACCTTGTTTTTTCAAATTATCTGCAATATCTTTTGAGTTAAAAGTAATCGATGCATAGAAAAATGCAAAGAAAACTACAAAAAGAAATGTTAAAAAGTTAAAGAAATAACTATTTGGGTTTAAGTAATCCGCAACCGCAAGTACAGTAGGATTACTGCTGCTTGATAAAATAGTCATAGGAAACATTAGAATTGCACTAGCAAAGATAACCGGGATAACACCCGATAGATTTACTTTGATAGGAATATAGTTCATAACTCTTTTATTTTGGTTTTGCATCATAACTTTTTTAGCGTATGTAACCGGTACACGGCGCTCACCAAGTTCAACATATATAATCACACCTACGGTTGCCAATATAAGAGCAAGAATTGCTATTACTGTTAAAAAACTCATAGCTCCGGTATTTACCATGGTAATCGTCTGACCGATTGCGCTTGGAATTGCCGAGACGATTCCTGCAAAAATGATCAAAGATATACCGTTACCGATACCGCTTTGTGTAATCTGCTCACCGATCCACATCAATAGCATTGTACCAGCCACCATTGAAACGGCAGAAACAAGTATAAATGTGTTGTGATCGATTAGTATTGCGCTGTTACCGTTAGGTCCTGTAAGACTCTGAAGTCCAACACTGATACCTATTGCTTGAATGATTGTAATTACAATTGTCGCGTAGCGAATAATTTGCATATACTTTACCATTCCGTCACGCTCTTTTTTCATCTGTCCAAGAGGGGCAAATGTAGCCGCTAAAAGCTCCATAATAATAGAAGCGGTGATATAAGGCATGATTCCAAGAGCTATGATTGACATTCTCTCAACGGCATTGCCGCTAAACATATTGAATAAGCCTAGAGCGTCACCTTGGTGTGAGTCGAAGAATGAAGCGATAACAGAAGCGTCTACGCCTGGAACCGGCACGTATGCCAGTAGGCGATAAATAAATAAAAACCCGATAGTAATAAGTATCTTATTTACTAGATTTTTATTCACGACTATTTACCTGTTGTAGTAACGTTGTCGTCTTTAATTTTTGATGCTAGATCTTTAGCAGTAGCACCAACCAACTTAACTTTAGTAACACAAGCAGCTATTTTATGAACACCACGGATACTCTCCATAGTAATTTCAGAAAGCTCAGCAACTGCTATTATCTTCTCAACGTTGATTACGTAAGGCTTGATTACACGAGAAGTAAATCCTATCTTAGGTAGTCTTCTTGCAAGTGGCTGTTGTCCACCTTCAAAGTTTCTTTTTCTCTTGTAACCTGTACGAGACTTTTGACCTTTAGAACCGCGACCTGCGGTCTTACCTGTTCCAGAAGCTTGTCCACGACCGATTCTTTTACGATTCTTTACAGAACCTTCTGCCGGCGTTAAATTTTCAATACCCATCAGTTATCCTTTTAAACGACCTAGTGCTTCAACCGTAGCGCGCACTAGTGTACCTGGATTGTTTGAACCGATTGACTTTGTAAGTATGTCTTTAATACCTGCTAATTCAAGAACGTGACGAGTTGCACCACCGGCAATTACTCCCGTACCTTCTGAAGCTGGTTTTAAAAGAACACGACTTGCATTGTACTTATGTTCAATATCATGTGCAATCGTAGTACCTTTGATACTAACCTTACTTAGGTTTTTAAACGCATTGTCTACCGCTTTTTTAATAGCATCTGGAACTTCTTTCGCTTTTCCAGCACCAAAACCGATAGTACCTTTTTTATCACCAACAACTACAAGTGCTGTAAAACGAAAACGACGTCCACCTTTTACAACTTTTGTAACACGACCTATGTTAACAATTGATTCTTCAAAATCTTCTCTATTGATTTCCATCTTAACCCCTAGAACTTAATTTCGTTTGCACGAAGTGCGTCACCAAATGCAGCTATAACACCGTGGTATTGGTAACCATTACGGTCAAATACAATCTCAGAGATGTTAGCTGTTTTCAGCGAGGCAGCAAATGCCGCACCAAGTGCAGCTGCACCCTCTTTGTTTGCTTTATGACCTGTAACTTTTGAGTTTAACGCCGCTAAAGTTGTTGCAGTTGCATCATCAATAGCTTGAACACTCAAATAACGATTTGAACGAAATACAGAAACACGAGGAAGTGAAGCACAACCAGATATTTTTGCACGAATACGACGCTTTCTTTTTAAGCGATTAGCAATTTTGCTTTTTAGTACTTTTGCTTTCATCTATACTCCTCCCTTATTTCTTAGAAGTTTTACCGGCTTTACGCACGATATGTTCTTCAACGTATTTAACACCTTTGCCTTTGTAAGGCTCTGGTGGACGGAATCCTCTTACTTCAGCGGCAACTTGACCAAGCGCTTGCTTGTCATGACTTTTAAAAGTGATAACGTTCTTCTCAACGCTTGCTTCAATACTCTCAGGCAATTCATAGTTTATATCATGTGAAAAACCAAGTTGTAAGTTAAGTACTTTGCCGTTTACTGCAGCACGATAACCAACACCGTTAATCTCTAGTTGCTTAGTGTAACCGGTTGTTAAACCTGTAACAATATTTTGAGCCAACGCACGATACGTTCCCCAAAATGCTCTATGAACACGAGAATCTGAAAGAGTAGCAAAAGTTAAAACATTTCCATCTAAAGTGAAAGCAACGTTTCCTTTTGTATCTAATTCAACACTATTTTTGCCTTTAGCAAAAGTTATAACATTTCCATTTGTGCTTACTTTAACATCAGTTGCACACTCTACAGGTAATTTACCAATTCTTGACATGTTATCTCCCTACCAAATCGTACACATTACTTCACCACCGATACCAAGCTCAAAAGCTTTATCGTTTGGTAGAATGCCGCGTGATGTACTAACAATAATAGTTCCGTAACCATTTTTGAAACGCTTTATCTCATCTTTACCTTTATAGACACGACGTCCAGGCTTAGATACTCTTTTCATTTCATTGATAACAGTTTTACCCTCATCATTGTATTTCAGTACAACATTGATTGTTTTTTTAACGCCGTCTTCAACAACGTTACAACTGTCAATATAACCTTTTTCAACTAAAATGTTTGCCATAGCTTCAACACTCTTAGAGTGAACAAGTTTGGTAACATCTAATCTTCTCATACCAGCATTACGAATACGTGTTAACGCATCCGATACTAAATCATTTATCATTTATTTTCCTTTGCTAATCATCAGAAGTTTCAAGAGGAAGCTTTTGCTTACCAACTTGACTTTCTAACGCCTGGGATTAATCCCTCATTTGCCATTTTTCTAAAACATATACGACAGATACCGAAGTCACGGATAACAGAGTGTGGACGACCACAAATCTGACATCTTGTATAACCGCGAACTTTAAACTTTGGAGTTTTGTTCGCTTTGTTTATCATCGACTTTTTAGCCATTAGTTACTCCCTTTAGTAAAAGGCATGCCCATTTTCTCTAAAAGAGCAAATCCTGCTTTATCAGAATCAGCAGTTGTAACAACTGTGATATTCATACCATGAATCTGCATAATAGAGTCATAATTGATTTCCGGGAAAATCAATTGCTCCTGCAGTCCAAAGTTGTAATTTCCACGACCATCAAATCCATTTCTAGGAACTCCACGGAAGTCTTTTACACGTGGAAGAGCGATAGAAACTAGACGATCAAAGAAGTTGAACATCTTCTCACCGCGAAGTGTTACACGAACACCTACCGGCATTCCTTCACGTACTTTAAAACCAGCAACTGATTTCTTAGCTATTACAGTACTTGCTTTTTGTCCTGCAATAGTAGTAATTGTGTCTTCAATATTTTGAATAAGCTTATTATCCTTCATTGCGAAACCAGCACCTACAGAGATAATAATTTTTTCTAATGCAGGAGTCTGCATTGGATTTTTTATCCCAAGGTCTGCTTGAAGTTCAGATTTTAAACCTAAATATTTTTCTTTCATACGAGCCATTGATTATGCCTCCACTTTACGAACATTTGAAACATCTATAGGCATCTCTTTATTGATATGTCCGCCTTTAGTGTTCTCTTCTGTTGGTTTGATAGCTTTTTTAGCAATTTTGCAACCCTCAACTATTACCTTGTTTTTCTTTGGTAATACTTCAAGTACAGTAGCTTTTGTTCCGCGATCATCACCAGCGATAATTTCTACAGTATCGCCTTTTTTGAATTTAAACTTTGCCATTAAACAACCTCCGGTGCAAGAGATACGATTTTCATAAAACCGCTGTAGCGTACTTCACGAGCAATCGGTCCGAAAATACGAGTGCCGATTGGCTCTCTCTTGTCATCAAGTATAACAGCTGCATTGTCGTCAAAACGGATAAGAGAACCGTTTTCACGGTGAATCTCTTTTGCAGTTCTAACTACAACAGCTTTTACAACTTTACCTTTTTTAACTTTAGCAGTAGGAGTCGCTTTTTTTACAGAAGCGACGATAACATCACCGACTTTTGCATAACGACGCTTAGAACCGCCAAGTACCTTAATACACATAATCTCTTTTGCACCTGTATTATCAGCTACATTTAGACGAGTAAAACCTTGAATCATTACTCTGCTCCTGACACTACTGTTTTAAGTCTAAAAGATTTAGTCTTAGAAAGCGGGCGACATTCGATTGCAATAATCTTATCACCCACTTTTAACTCATTGCGCTCATCATGTACTAAGTACTTTTTGAAACGCTTTACAACTTTATGGTAACGAGGGTGCATTACACGGCGCTCAACAACGATACTCGCTGTTTTTTCGCCTGCAATTTTTACTACATTACCTTGAATTTCACGTTTATGTGTCATTGCCGGCCCCTATTTCGCTGCACTAAGTGCAGTGTTGATTCTAGCAACATCTTTTTTAGCGACACGTAGTTCGCTAGTGTTTTGAAGTTGCATCATCTGTTTTTTAATTTTAAGAGTAAAGAGTTGCGTCTTTTTCTCTTTTAGCATTGCTTGAAGCTCTGCTACGCTTTTATCTGCTAAATCAGAATATTTCATTGCTCATCTCCGCAGTAATTATTTTTGTTTTGAAAGGCAATTTGTGCTGTGCTAGAGTCAATGCTTCACGAGCAAGCTCTTCTGGAACACCAGCCATTTCAAAAATTATACGACCTGGCTTAATATTCATAACCCATTGATCAACTGAACCCTTACCTTTACCCATACGAGTTTCAAGAGGCTTAGCAGTCAGTGGCTTAGCTGGGAATACACGAATCCAGATCTTACCATTTCTTTTAATGTGACGAGTAGCTGAAATACGAGCAGACTCAATCTGACGAGAGTTAATACGACCTGCTTCAACCGCTTTTAAAGCGATATCACCAAATGCTAATGTATAACCAGAACGAGCGTAACCACGGTTACGTCCTTTCATTACCTTACGATATTTAGTTCTCTTAGGCATCAACATGATTTATTCCGCCTTTCCGCTATTTTCGCGTTTTGGAGCACGCTTAGGACGACGTGCGCCCTCTTTTTGCTGCTCTTCTTTTACTTCAGCCGGGATACCTTTTGTGAGAACCTCACCTTTGAATATCCAAACTTTTACACCGATACAACCGTATGTAGTGTGTGCTTCAGCAAAACCGTAATCTATTTTTGCACGAAGTGTATGAAGTGGAACACGTCCCTCTAAATACCACTCAGTACGAGCCATTTCAGCTCCACCAAGACGACCGCTTACAGATATCTTGATACCTTTAGCTCCGCCTCTTTGTGCATTTTGCATAACTTTTTTCATAGCTCTTCTAAATGCAACACGGCGCTCAAGTTGAGTAGCAACATTTTCAGCAACAAGCTGAGAAGAAATTTGAGCTTTCTTCTCCTCTTTGATGTTTACAGAAATTGGCTTACCAACAAGATTTTGAAGAGTATCTTTAAGCTTCTCAATATCTGCGCCTTTTTTTCCAATGATAATACCGGGACGAGCAGCAACGATAGTAACACGAAGTCTCTTAACGGTTCTCTCTATGATAATGTTAGAAACACCCGCATAGTAAAGCTCTTTTTTCAAATATGTACGAATCTTGTAATCTTCGCCCAAAGATGCTGCTGCAGTCTTAAAATTAGGGAACCAACGGCTCTCCCAATTACGATTGATACCAAGACGTAAACCAATAGGATTAACTTTTTGACCCATATTATTTACCCTCTACTTCTACTAATATATGCGCTGTCGGCTTTCTGATGCCTGATGCCATACCACGAGCTCTCGGACGAAATCTCTTAAGTACAGGACCATTGTCAATACGACATGACGTTACTATACAATCGCTAGCTTCGTTACCGCTATTTGCAACTGCTGACGCAACTACTTTATAGATAATTTTTGCTGCTTTGTTTGGTGTAAACTCTAAAGCTGCTAATGCTTGCTCAGCGTTCATACCTTGAATCTCTCTTGCAATAAGACGAGATTTGATCGGTGAAACACGGATATATTTTAATAATGCTCTAGCCATGATTAACCTTTCTTCTGTACAGAGCCCTTATGGCCCTTAAATGTACGAGTCGGTGCGAATTCACCTAATTTATAACCAATATGGTTTTCTGATACATATACAGGTACAAATTGACGTCCATTATGAACGTTAAAAGTCAAGCCGACCATGTCAGGTAGAACCATACTTCTACGAGACCAAGTTTTGATAGGTTTTTTATTACCTTCAGCTTTGGCTGCAACTACTTTCTTCATCAAATGATCATCAACAAATGGACCTTTTTTTACACTTCTTGCCATTTTACTACCTCTTCGGATTAGATTTACGGCGAGTAATAATAAGTTTATCACTTGCTTTTTTACGACGAGTTTTTGAACCCTTCGTTGGTTTACCCCATGGAGTAACTGGATGACGACCTGAGTTCGTTTTACCTTCACCACCACCGTGCGGGTGATCGATTGGGTTCATCGCAGAACCACGAGTTTGAGGACGAATACCCATATGGCGAGAACGACCTGCTTTTGCTATTACAATGTTGTTGTACTCTTCATTTCCAACAACACCGACAGTAGCCATACACTCACCAAGTACTAAACGCATCTCAGACGAAGGCATACGAAGTGAAACATACTTGCCGTCACGACCCATAATTTGAGCGCTAGTTCCAGCTGAACGAACCATCTGTCCGCCTTTGCCGACTTTTAGCTCAACATTGTGGACCAATGTACCGACAGGTATATTCATTAGCTTCATTGCATTACCCGGTTTTACGTCTAATCCAGACTCTGCTGACATTACAGCATCGCCTACATTTAAACTCTTTGGTAAAAGAATATATCTCTTCTCACCGTCTGCGTATGCCACAAGTGCTATACGGCAGTTACGGTATGGATCATACTCAACTGTACTAACAGTACCAGGAATACCGAATTTATTTCTTTTGAAATCAATAATACGGTAAAGTTTTTTTGCACCAGCTTCTCTGTGACGAGATGTAATACGTCCGTTGTTGTTACGTCCAGCGTGAGCAGGAAGTTTTACAAGCAGTGAACGTACACTAGCCTTTGCAGTTATGTCGCCACTGTCAACATTTGTATAAAAACGACGAGACGGAGTTATCGGTCTATAAGTTTTAATTGCCATGTTAAACCGCCAAACTTTCTATTTGTGCACCCTCAGGTAACTTCACATAAAACTTTTTAAAGTCATTTTGCTTGCCTGACATGCCACGGAATTTTTTTGTTTTTCCGTTTTGATTCAATGAGTTTACTCTTGAAGGAATTATTCCAAAGTACTCACGAAAAACCTCTTTAAGACCGTTCTTAGTCATACGCGGAGATGTTTGAACAACGATTATTCCATCTTCTTGCATGCCAAGTGTTTTCTCTGTATAGAGTATAGATTTAATATCTGTAATATCTGCCATTATTTAGCCTCACCTACAAGATTTTCCCATACCGCTTTTTCGATCACGAGTGAACGATAATTTGCAGCTAAATAAGCATTTAATTCATTCTCTTCAATTACATATGTACTTGAGATATTTTCAAATGCTAAATAAGTTTTTTCATCTAATATCGTCTTTACAAAAAGCGTATCTCTTTGATTTAACGCTTTAAACATTGCCACAGCATCTTTTGTTTTACCTGATGCGATTTCAATACTATCCACGATGAATAAACTGCCGTTTTGTGCATGTTCGTTTAAAGCAAAGTTTAGAGCAAGTTTTTTTTGCTTCTTATTTACTTTAAGATCATAGTTACGGTTGTTACTAGGACCGAATGCTTTACCACCACCTACAAATATAGGTGAACGACGTGAACCAGCACGAGCACGCCCGCCGCCTTTTTGAGCCCATGGCTTCTTGCCACCGCCTCTAACTTGTGCACGAGTAAGCGCTGTTGCACTGTTAGCTCTTTGAGCTGCTTGTGCAGACTTTACGTACAGGTATAAGTTATGAGGATTAATTCCGGAGAAACTCTCCGGTAAAGCTAACTCAGAAGCTTTTTCCATTTTTTCATTTAGAACTATTGCGCTCATTATCTAGCTACCTTTACACGACCTAAAGAACCGTTAGCTCCAGAAACTGAACCAGAAACCGCAATGATTCTGTTTTCAGCATCAAAAGAAACTATCTCATTCTTAACACTATTTTGTGTATTACCGTACTGTCCAGGCATTTTCTTGCCCTTCATAACACGACCTGGCCACTCTGCATTACCGATAGAACCTGTTCTACGACCAAATCTATGACCGTGAGATGCAGGACCACCAGAGAAATTCCAACGTTTCATTGCACCTGAAAAACCGCGACCTTTAGTAGTAAATGTAGCTTTTACAACTTTAGCTTCTGCCAAAGGTGTTAAATCTAAATCTCCTGCTTCAGTATTTGCTACTTCTAAAGTAACAAAACGGTTGAATTCAGATGAAATGCTGTATTTCTTTTGCTGACCTTCAATTGCCTTATTCATTTTTTTACCGCTCTTGTAAGCTACAATTGCGCCACTTTCATTAACTTCACAGACCTTAGCATCCAAAACTCTTAAAAGAGTAACAGACTTACTAGGAACTGAGATAGTACGGCTCATACCGATTTTTTCAACTATATATTCCATGATGACCTCCTACTTATCCATAGAGCGAACTTCAACGTCCACTTCAGGTGCAAGATCTAGTTTCATTAATGAATCTACAGTTTCTGGCGTTGCAGAAACAATATCTATTACTCTAGCGTGTGTACGAATTTCGAACTGTTCGCGTGAGCTTTTATTGATATGCGGAGATTTCAATACAGTGTATTTACGAATCTTTGTTGGTAAAGGTATCGGACCACGAATTACCGCGCCTGTACGCTTAACAGCCTCTACGATTGATGCTACAGATCTATCAAGTACACGATGATCATAAGCTTTCAATTTTAATCGAATTTTTTCCATGTTTTTCCTTCTAAAGAACTCGTCAGGTCTCGCCTAACTATGTTAAGGGAGCGGAATTGTATCCAAACTATCTCAATAATTCAAGCAAATATGGGTCAAAAACTGAAATTAGTGTAAATTTATTTCCTTTAAAGAAGGAAATGGTAAAATTGCAACATGGAAATTTTACTAGAAGAGTTATACAAAACCGATATATACGTTGACAAGTTTCATTTTAGAAAAGTGTTTTTGGATAGTTTGAGTTATCAGATAAACGGGATAGCGCAGAGCGGAAAGACAAAAATTGTAAAAAACTACCTTTTAGGGCTTAAGAAAAATAGTTATCTCTATATAAATTGTAGAGATTTGCGTATTGAGACAGATGCCCTCAACAGTGTGCTTCAAAATTTTTGCACCCAGAACCAAATTGCGACGCTTGTTCTTGATAACTATATAGATGATATAAAAATCGTAAACGTTCCTCAACTTATACTATGCAGTGAAACGCACCATGATATAGAATTTTTAAAGAGCATAAGAGTCTATCCGCTTGATTATGAGGAGTTTTTGGCATACGAGCACAAATACGACTCAAGTGCGCTAAACCACTTTTTGCAGCTCGGCGGCTTTGCTTTTATGCATAAAGTAAACAGTGACGAGAGAGTTTACCACTTACAAAAAGCACTAAAAGAGACGCTGAATGAAAAAGAGCTTGAAATACTCATTTTTTGCACAAAGATGATGACGCAGAAGATCTCTCCCTACTCTATATATGAAAGGCTCAAGCAGACACAAAAAATTTCCAAAGATAAGCTATACGACTCCTTTGAGAAACTCAGCCAAAAGGGGTATATCCATCAAGTACAAAAAGTAAATCATTCAAAAGCAACAAGAAAAATATACCTCTGCGACATCTCCTTAAAATCCGCGCTCACAATTGAGAAACATTTCGGCAGACTCTTTGAAAATATGATATATTTAGAGTTACTAAAATCTGGCAGAGATTGCTTCTATGATGATGGGGTAGATTTTTACATTCCAGATGAGAGCGAAGTTATTTTAGCAACACCGTTTGCAGATGAGAGAGCTCTTTTTAAAAAGATAGAAGCTATTGAATCATTTATTATAAGATATCAGGTTAAGAAAATAACGGCTGTCACCATGAGCAAAGAGGGGAGTGTCAACCACCCCTTTTCTCGGATTGAGATGGTTCCGTTTGATATTTGGGCGCTAGGAGATTAGATGGACAGACTCGGAAAATTGTGTGGGATAGATGAAGCAGGTCGCGGTCCTATTGCAGGCGATCTGGTTATTGCAGGGTGTATTTTGACATCATGCGTAGATGGGCTACAGGACTCTAAAAAGCTGAGTGAAAAAAAGAGGGAGTCGCTCTATGAGAGTATCACTCAAAACTCTCTCTATCATATAGTAAAATTTTCTGCAAAAGAGATTGATGATAACGGACTTTCTTTTTGCATGAAAAATGCTCTTTTAGAGATTATGAATACTCTAAAATGCGGCGAGTATCTCTTTGATGGAAACTCAAATTTTGGAATAAACGAACTTCCTACTATGATAAAAGCGGATGGAAAAGTTCCTGAGGTGAGCGCCGCTTCAATACTAGCAAAAGTGACACATGACAGAAACATCATAAAAGATGCACAAAGATACCCCGAGTATCAGTTTGAAAAACACAAGGGGTATGGTACTGCTCTACATATAGAGCTTATAAAAGAACATGGTTACTGCGACATTCACAGAAGAAGCTACAAGCTAAAAGCGCTTGAGAAAACGCTTTTTGACTAAAGCCTTAAAACTTTTTAGAGTTGACCTCTTTGAGTGTTTTTTGCGACATCTCATCAAGCTCTATGGCAATCGCCTCTATCTCATTTACATAACGTGCATTGCTTGAAGTGGTCTTATCTATCTCGACAATTGCATCAGTTGCATCATTAATATCACTCACTCTTGCTTGCATATCTTCACCAATCTCAAGAACTGATTGAGAGAGCGTCTCTATACTAACATTTATCTCATGAAGGCTTTTTTGGGTGTTTTCAGCAAGTTTACGCACCTCATCAGCGACAACGGCAAAACCTCTTCCATGCTCACCCGCACGAGCTGCTTCTATGGCAGCATTGAGGGCAAGAAGATTTGTCTGGTCTGCGATGTCTGATATAACACCGACAACGTGTTTAATATCAGAAGATTGTGCGGCAACCTGTTTTGTCTTCTGTGACACCACAATAATCGCACTGTTTGTCGTCTCCATTACACGCGTTAGTTCTTGAAGCCTTTGTGCCTGTTTTGCAGATTCATTATTTAAGAACTGCATCTTACCTTTTAGCACGAGTGACTTCTCCGAGAGTTGGTTTGCATTTTTGCTTGACTCTTGCAACATATGCGTAATCGTATCGCCGACACTATTGAGCGCTTGCGCTACTTTTCCGTTGTCTCCTGATAGCCTTGCCGTAAAATCAGACTTCTCATAGGTGCTCATGGTGGCGACTAGTTCATTTAGGTCTCTACAGATATTTTGTTGCAGTGATAGGAGCATTCTATTTATATTTGTCTTTAACTCCTCAAGCGCTTCATTATTTGTGGTGCACTCAACGTTTTGGTTGAGTTCTCCTTTATCTATAGCGACCACGACTCGCTTCACTCCATTGATCATCATCTTATCGCTCTCAATATTTTTCTCTGTTTTGAGGATATTTTCATCGACAATTTTTGCCATCTTTGCAATCTCATCATCGCCTTGGATGCCGATTAGTTTTGCATGGGAGCTCTCTTTGTTTAAGTATCTAAAAAACTCTAAAAGTCCTTTTTCAAACTGCTCGAGCGGAGAGAGTATAACTTTTTTAATAGCTGCCAAAATCGCAACGCTAAGGACAACTATCAAAAGAAGAATAAGTATCAGGGCGCTGTTAATCATACTGCTTGCTTGGTTGATAGTCGCATCAACATCGCTTCTATTTGCGCCTAGGAGATAGAGTCCTATCTGGTTGCCTTCAAAATCCTCTATCTTGTTAAATGTATAAAAATAGTTCTCATCAAGTGCATATCCTTGTGCTAAAAGTGCTTGCATATCTATATTTTTTGCACCTTCAAAAAACTTTACATCTACCGTCTTTTGACTCAAGATATAGTCTGAGGCACTTTTGCTTGTATCTGCTAGTTTTGCAAGATGAACTAATCTTTTATCCATCAGTACCAAAAGATTTTCACTCTCTCTGTGAAACTGTTTTACAACTGACTCAAACCCCTGCATAAACTCCAGTGAGCCAACATACTCCCCACTCTTTATAATCGGTGCAACGCCTCTGATAGTAAGTCCGGCCTGCCCGACCTCTATGGCGTAAAGCGCTTTTTTATCCGCCTTTACCTTGTTAATAGTGTGGCGGAAATCCTTTAGGTTATCTCCATATTTTTCAGGTTTCCATGCTCGAAGAAAAGAGTTGACATCCTTGTCGTGGATATGAATCTTGATATTTTTAAAGTTTGTCTCATTTTTATACTTCTGAGCAATTGCATTTACTGAGGCAATCGCACCTTCTCTGTCATTTTTAACGAGTGCATCCGCTATATTTGAGTCGTTTGCAATAGCCAGTGCATTTGTCACACCGACGTCAAACTTTGCCCCCATTCTATCTTCTATCTTTGAAGCAAGGGTTTTTTCTATTGTTACATAAGTTTTATCTACGATTTGTGATTTAAAGTAGTTTAAAACAAAAAAACCACCCAGAAGAAGAACAAAAGATATAGTAATAATAAGAATAGTGATTTTTTTTCCAACTGTCATTTTTTAGCCTTTTTCATCATCGTGCGGAATACTATTGTTCTTTTGCTTAATCTCTTTAAGGGCTCCATGTGAGCCCAATATATTGAAGTGTAATCAAAGTTTATTCTACTACTTCAGCCAATATACTTTCAAACTGTTCTTGAGCTTTGAGCAGTATATCAACCCCTTCACTATCGTTTACAAGAGCGCTGCTTATCCAGTTGTACACAGATGGAAATTCTAAAACGATCTTATCTTCATCTTTTTTCTTATATATTGCCAATGTACATGGTGCAAAAGCTGCAGCATCAGGATTTGTTAATGCAACCGTATAAATGACCGGCAGCTTGCAGATAGAGTAACCTTCATAAAAATCATACGGTGAATTATCCATATGTTCATTTAGATCCAACTTGCCCGCTACAACAAAACCATAAAGACTCAGCCCATTATCAAGAGTTAAAAAAAGATTCTCTTTAGCAGTCGCCACATCCTCATCAGTCTCCAGCTCATACTTTGTTATAAGCTCTCTCTCCTCTTGCAGTGCATTTGGACTAAGTTTATGTTTTGCATTTGGCAAAATCTTTTTAAGCGTTGAGAGAACTTCACCCTCAAGTTTTTTTATGAGCTCATCATCAAATCCCATTATTTTTTTCAGCGAATCCGATGTTAGGACACTTACGTGTAAAGTATCCTGATGCGGGGATATTTACGCCACTTGGTGTCGGCATATATCAAGACAAAAAAGAGGATACTTTACACGTAAGT
>NZ_JAVVFL010000017.1:0-18943 GCF_032250635.1 Sulfurimonas sp. | reverse complement strand
TGATTGGTGTTTTTTTTGGCGGACTTTTTATGTCTATCTTTGTTACAAAATCTTTTCATATCAGTTATATACCCACACTTTGGAAGGAGCGTAAAAATAGATCTGTAAAGTCTCGTATGATTTGGAGTTTTATTGCCGGATTTCTATTGGTGTTTGGAGCACGTTTAGCCGGAGGGTGCAATGCAGGACATATTCTCTCAGGCGGTGCACAAATAGCACTCAGCGGGATAATATTTGCTGTTGTGGCATTAGGTACTGGTATGGTAGTAGGTAGAATATTTTATAAAAAAAAGGTTACCAAAAATGATTGATAGAATTTCACATATGTTTGATACTGTTTCAAATCAAGGACATGGTTCAGTATGGGTTGTGCTTTTTATAGGTTTTTGCTTTGGCGCAATCATTCTCTACTCGCGTCTTGACAAGTTTGAAAAGATGGCTGGATTTATGATTTTTGAAGATACGCTAGTGCCAAGAATGGCCATGACAACAGTTGCATTGTCAAGTATAGGTTTTTATTTTTTAGTTGATGCTGGATATGCTAGTTATAATGTAAAACCAACTATTTTAACCGGCTTAATTCTTGGAGCAGTCATTTTTGGAACCGGTTTGGTTATTTTGGGCAAATGTCCATCAGCATTTTTTGTTTCAGTTTCGGAGGGGCGGGTAGATGCTCTTGTTGGTGTAGTTGGCGGCATGGCAGGCGGAGCAGTTTTCACTTTATTATATCCATGGATAAAACAAATTACCGGTCCTGATTTAGGTAATATTAGATTATCTGATCTATTTGGAGGGTATGAACTAACAATAGTGTTAGTTTTAAGTATAACGCTTTTGATTGTTGCTTATTTATTACCAACGATTGAGTATTATGACCCTGCGGATGATACTTATAAACATTAATTTTTGTATAAGTATTATACTTTATAATTACAAAACAGTAACTTCAGCTTAACGTTTTAAGGAAAAAAATGGCACACATTAAACTACCAGAATTTGAAGAGATGGCTCCTGCGATTCAAGATCGGGCGCGTCCGATTTTGGAAAAAACAGGAAAGTTAGGCGAAATATTTAAACTTATGGCAGTAGATGAAAAAATTTACTTCGCTACCGATACCATAGTTCAGAAGTATCTGCTTGATGAGACGACACTCTCATACGACACAAAAGAGGCAATTGCTCTTCTTGTCTCAAAAGAGAACGGCTGTAAAATGTGTGTGGACGTTCACAAAAGTATAGCTAAGATGCTTGGACTCTCGGATGAGAAGATAGAGAACATACTCCAAGGCGTAGATGCCATGAATGTGGATGCAAAAGAAAAAGCACTACTTAACTTCTGCCTGAGAGCTGCACAAAAAGACAGTTACAAGATAGTAAAAGAGGATATAGATGCCATCAAGTCTCTGGGATATAGCGATGTGCAAGTTTTAGAAGCCGTTGCGATAACCGGATATTTCAACTACATCAACACTCTCTCAAACGTCTTTGGATTGGGGGAGTAACATGAAGTACATTATTTTACTATTTTTAGCACTCTCAAGTGCAGTAAGTGCGCAGGAGTACAAAGCAGTTTTTAACTGCAACGCCAATGACATGCAGTATGTTGCGAGTCGTATGGTTCTTGTTGAGAGAACTATGGATATGATTGAGAAAAACGGTGATACGCCGAAGTTTGCCATCACTATTCACGGAGGATGCGCGCCGATTGTTTCAAAAAACTATGATGAAATAGTTCTTGATGAGAAGGATTTAGGCTCAATTGAGTTGTCTCAAAAACAACTTATAAGACTAGCCGAAAGAGGCGTTGAGATAGTCGTATGCGCCATGAGTTTAAACGCAAATACGATTCCGAAAGAGGATGTGATTCCATCCGTAAAAATATCTCCTAACAGCTTTTTAGAGACAATCTCCTACCAGAACAACGGTTACGCGCTGATGGTGTTTGAGTAGAAATCAAACAACTTTGCAGACTATATCGCCGACCTCTTTTTTTAACGAGGCGGCGACAACACCGCACTTTACCTTCAGTAAAAAACAGATATCACTTCTATGGGATGGACTCATGCACTCATAATTTCCCATCCCTTTGCTTATAACCAAATCTGCCGTGTCGAAAAGCTCTCTTGAGTAGCTGTTTGCACGATTGTAGACAAAACCGGGGGTATTTACTCCGCTATCAACAACTTTGCAAATCTTCTCAAAACCTGCCTCTTTCGCCTCTTTAATAGTAACATCGTTTATAATAGGGTTTCCACGTACCATGTAGGAGTATTCCGCGCGTGGGTACAACTCTTTGAGCGTCTGAATGAAGATGTAGTCAAAGATATGCTCTCCCACATTGTCGCCGACTATAAGAACGCGCTTTGCGCTTTGGAGTTTTTTCTCAAAGAGAGCGAAATCGTTGTGCGCAAACTCCGTGTCAAATATCTTCTCAAGCTCCTCTTCAAGGTCAAACTCCACCTCTGCGGCGAGATCTATAACATTTCCCGCAACGGCTATTTTTGTGGCTGTTAGTAGTTTGTCTTTTGAGTTTGATAGTTCTTTTTCTAAAAGCGGGACAAAAGAGAGAGCTTTTTTTGTAGAGAGCTCTTTTACCTCATCATACAAATCTGTTTTACGGGCAATGAGCGCCATTTTTTCATAAACATAGGATGCAATTTCGGGAGGGGTGTCGTCAAAAGAGAAGGTTTTACTCATCTTGGTAACGCTAGAGATAAGCTCGTTTGAGAGAGATTCATCTGCGTGCAACGCATTTGCCACTTTAGCACTTTGGTTTATTATGCACTCTACGCAGGCTTCATCAATCGTCATCTCTGAAAATACTTACTTATCTGTGTGCTCTTCTATGGCTTTGTTCCACATGAGCTTATATTTTCTTCTCATAAACTCAACCTCTTGCTGAGAAAGTTTCAGCTGCTCTTGAAGCGTGTGAATCGTTTTTCTATCTTCATCATAAAGTTCCTGCAAAGAGCCAAGAGCTTCTCTTAAAAACTCATTTTCAACTCTTACAGCCGCGAGAGTTTCATCTTTTGCATCAAGAACTTTTTCATGAAGATTGATGATGGTGCCTATTGTCTTTTCAATAAACTGGGGCTGCACCAACATCTCTTTTGTGTTATGAGAGGAGAGCTCTTTAAGCTGAGCCGGGACTACTTCTCCCGCACCTTTTGATGGGTCTATATATCGCACTCCCTCTTCAACTTTAAGAGTAAGTTTTCCTCTCTCTGCCAAATCATCAATTGCAGATATATCCAAACCCGTAAGCTCCATATACTCTTCATCACTCATCCACTTCATACGTGTGCCCCTGTTACAAATTTACTAAAGAATTGTCTCAATCTCCATTGAATCCATCTCAACTTTTTTAGCTTTTGAGATGCGATCCTCTTTTAGCTTGATAGCCAACTCTTCGTTATCAAGTGCGAGTATCTGCATTGCCAAATAAGCAGAGTTTATCGCTCCTGCTTTTCCTATTGCAACAGTAGCAACAGGCATTCCAGCAGGCATTTGAACGGTAGATAAAAGAGCATCGATTCCGCTAAGAGCAGATGCGCTCATAGGAACACCGACAATAGGCTTAACTGTTTTAGATGAAAGAACACCCGCTAAATGAGCAGCCATTCCCGCAGCCGCTATAAAAACTTGAGCACCTTTTTTCTCTGCTGTAACAATATAGTCTTTTGTTCTCTCAGGTGAGCGATGAGCCGATGAAATTATCATCTCATACTGAACACCAAACGCTTCAAGCGTATCTGAACAAGATTTCATTACCTCATAATCACTCTTACTGCCTATTATAATTGAAACAAATTTCATACTATTGTCTTCCTTTTTTTTGATGGGCGATTATATCATAGCTTTATCTAATAATTAATATTTTAAAATTACACTTTAGGGTATGTTCCCATATCTGGATGTGCAGGTATTCTTAAAAAAGTATACGGTGGAAGCTTTATAGGCAGTGTTATCGGGTTAGTATTTCCACTGTGAACCTCATCCAAAACTTTATTGTTTTGAGCCAACAGCTTCTTTAGCTTCATGTAACTTTTTCCCTCACGCTCGTATGTACTGCCTATCTCATTATCTGCGATTTCTATGACGGTGCCAAGAGGAGCGACTATCTCAAGCTCATCATTTGGCAGAGTTTTGTACTTGCATAAAAAGTGTGTACCCTCTTCATTTACCACTCCGCTTACCTGATGCGTTCCAAGTTGCATGGTAAAATCTAAGCTCTGCGTGTCATGCTTTTCAAACGGTCTTGAGATAAGATAAGCATCCGTATAGCCGCGGTTTTGAAGAGAGTTCAGCTCATATTGATACTTCTCTACATCGTTTACTCCGTTGTAGTAATCATCAATCGCCATTCTATACGCTTTTGCCGTTACCGCCGCATAGTAAGCTGTTTTTGTACGTCCCTCAATTTTAAGAGAATCAACAACACCGCTGTCTAAAATCTCCTTGACATGTGAAGCGAGATTAAGGTCTTTTGAGTTCATGATGTAGGTTCCCACGCCCTCCTCTTCTTCAAGTCTAAAGAGTGTTCCGGTCTCTGGGTTTGCAGCATACATCTCATAAGGAAATCTGCAGTCATTCGCGCATGAGCCGCGATTTGGCACACGTCCGCTTTGCAGAGTCGAGATAAGGCAACGCCCGCTGTAGGCAAAGCACATAGAGCCATGCACAAAAACCTCAAGCTCCAAATCAGGAAGCTCTTTTTTTATCTCAATCAAATCTCGAAGTGAAATCTCTCTTGCGGTTATGATGCGTGTTGCCCCCATATCGCAGTAGACTTTTGCATCAAGCACATTCATGACATTTGCCTGAGTTGAGAGGTGAAGCGGCATGTGTGGTACTAAATCATGGCAGAGCTTAAGTACGCCCGGAGTCGCAACAATGAAAGCATCCGGTCCAAGATCTGCCATTGCTAAAATATGTTTTTTCAAAAGGTTAATCTGGGAGTTAAAAGGAAAACCGTTTAGTGTTGCGTACACTTTTTTGCCGCGAGAGTGAGCATACTCAATCCCCTCTGCAAACTCATCCATACTAAACTCTTTACCCGAACGTATGCGAAGCGAAAAGTGGCTTACCCCACCGTAAACCGCATCGGCACCGAAGTCAATAGCAATTTTTAATTTTTCTAATGTTCCCGCAGGGGATAATAATTCAACTTTTTGCATTAACTTCCAAATTGCGCTAAAAGTGCTTCTATATCTTCATTGGACGCCAGTTCATTATGCGTATCTCCGACAATATGCGTAGCCGAAGAGACTCTTTTTTCATCATCAACTCTACCCTCAAAAAGGGAGTTCATATAGTTAGAGAGTGCGCGCATAACATTGATAACACGCTCAATTTTTTGGCGGTGAATATCCTGATACTGCATAATATCCATAACGTCCATTATTGCATTACCGCTTGACTGAAGCGTCTCTAGCGCTTCATTTGTGCTACTGAGTGCTGAATTGTTTTTCTCCAGCTGAACTCTAAAGGCTTCGACATCCGGAAATTTACTATTTAAAGTTTTAAAGAGCTCGATATTACTATTCAACACCTCTATTACTTCCTCAGCCCTCTTCTCTTCCTCAAGCAGATCATTGCTGATTCCCTCTATAATGTCAAAAATTTCGCTGGCTTTCTCTTCACTCTCTTTTGTTACATCATCAAGCTGATGCACCATTTTATTTTCATTTGTTGCAGGAAGAGGCCAATGGTGCGCAGTCTCAGGACTGTATCCAAGCGGCTTCTCATCGGCTGACTTTGAAGAACTTAACTCTTTCTCGTCATCTTTTTCATCACTATCTTCAAATCCCGTATCTTCATCAACTGAGACATCATCACTTATATCATCATCCGCAAAAGATTCTAAATCTTCAATATCACCGCTCATTAACGCATCTAGTTCTTCTTGAGTCATAAAAAGCTCTCCGTCATATATTCGCTAAATTTAAATTTTATCACTATAATATCATAAAAATATGTAAATACGAGAATTAAAACAATGATAGTTGACCTCCATAACCACACAAAACTTTGCAATCACGCAGAGGGTGAAATATCCCAGTATGTCGAAAAAGCGATAGAGTGCGGCATAAAATATTTTGGCTTTTCAGAACACGCTCCAATGAATTTTGACCAAAAATATCGCATCACATTTGAGCAGATGAGAGAGTATGAAAAAAGTGTTCTTGAGGCAAAAAAGAAGTATAAAAACAGCATTGAGATACTTTTGGGCTATGAAGTAGATTACCTCAAAGGCTACATGGATGAGAGAGTTTTAAATGCAGATGTCGATTATCTTATAGGTTCTGTCCACTTTATAGAGGAGTGGGGTTTTGACAATCCGGAGTTTATAGGAAACTACAAAGACCAAGACATTGACGAGATATGGCAAAAATACTTCGGCGCAATAGAAGAGATGGCTAATAGCAGGCTTTTTGATATTGTCGGGCATTTGGATTTGATTAAGATTTTCAACTACTTGCCGACAAAAAACATAAATAAAATAGCAAAAGATGCCCTTCTTGCCATCAAAGAAGCCGATATGTCCATAGAGATAAATGTTGCAGGGTTTAGAAAGCCGATAGGTGAAGCATATCCATCTATGTCGCTCTTAAATGAGATTAAAAAACTGAATATCCCGATTACGTTTGCTTCAGATGCACATAAGCCGGAACAAGTCGGACTATACAGCGATGAAGCCATTAGCATGGCAAAAAGTGCAGGATACAGCGAGTGTGTTTTATATCGTAATAGAAAAAAATACTTTATAAAATTTTAGTGGTAGTATCATAAAGCAATTTTAAAGAGTTAGACTTGTATAATGCACCAACATAAAATTAAGAAGGAAATAAAAATGGGAAAATATATAGAATTGACTAGTTCAGATTTTGAAGCAACACTAGGTGAAGGTGTTTCATTGGTTGACTTTTGGGCGCCTTGGTGTGGGCCATGTCGTATGATTGCTCCTGTAATAGAAGAGCTTGCAAATGACTACGAAGGCAAAGCTAAAATCTGTAAAGTAAATACTGATGAAGAGCAAGACATCGCTGTTAAATTCGGTATCCGTTCTATTCCTACAATCATCTTCTTTAAAGATGGCAAAATTGAAGGTCAAGTTGTCGGAGCACAATCTAAAGCTGCTCTAGCTGAAAAACTAGACGCTCTTTTAGCGTAACTTAAGAGTAGCGCAGTGGCAAGCGGAGGTAAAACCCTCTTTTCGCTCTCTACGCTACTAGCTTCTTTCTTCGGCGCGGCTATGATAGCCATCGCCTTTGCCTACTTCAACTACAAATTTTCAGAGTATAAGTTTATCGACTTTAAAGAGTGGGTATTTTATGAAAAAAAAGATATTTTTACTCCTACTGCCGAGAAATATATAGTTGTTTTTTACAGCTCTAAAGTGAACAATACTGCGGAACTTCTTGCAGATGTAGACCTAAATCTCCCTATTATTGCTATTGACTACTACAACGAAGTTTATGAAAACAGCAAGAACACCACATTTATACGCTCAGGTACAAAAACGTCTCTAAGCTTTATACAGAGATTTAATATCTACGAAGTACCATCTATTTTTTTTATAAAGAAAACAAAAGAGACTCTTTATAAACAAGATAGTATGATACGAAAACTGGATAATTTGAATGAGTTATCAACCAAAATAAAAGATTTATAAAAGGATTTTGCATGGTACTTGATTGCGCTATTATAGGCGGTGGACCTGCCGGACTGACTGCTGGACTTTACGCTACACGCGGTGGCTTGGAAAATGTAGTAATGTTTGAAAAAGGGATGCCCGGAGGTCAGATTACTCAAAGTTCCGAAATAGAGAACTATCCTGGTGTTACAGGCGAAATAAGCGGTATGGATTTGATGATGCCGTGGCCTGAGCAGTGCCAAAAATTTGGTCTAAAACATGAGATGGTTCAAGTAACGCGCGTAAGCAAAGATGGCGATATCTTTAAAATTCATAAAGAAGACGGCACAACAAGCGAAGCTCACAGCGTAATCGTATGCACCGGCTCATCTCCAAGACGTGCAGGATTTGCAGGAGAAGATGAGCTTTTTGGAAGAGGCGTGAGTACATGTGCTACATGTGACGGTTTTTTCTACAAAGGTAAGGAAGTTGCGGTCATAGGCGGTGGAGACACTGCTCTTGAAGAGGCTCTCTACCTTGCTAAAATATGCTCCAAAGTCTATCTTATCCATAGACGTGACACATTTCGCTCTGCTCCAAATACTATCAAAAGAGTTGAAAAAACAGAGAATATTGAACTAGTTTTAAACACAACTCCCGAAGAAGTTTATGGCGATAGCATGGGAGTCGTCGGCATCCGTGTTAAAAATGCCAATGGAGAAATTCGTGATATAAAAGCACCCGGAGTTTTTGTTTTTGTCGGAAACGATGTAAACAATCAAACTCTTATTCAAGAGGATGGAACTTTTCTGTGCGACGTAAACAAACAGGGTGAGATAATTGTAGATATCAGTATGAAAACATCAATAGATGGACTTTTTGCAGCGGGCGATATGCGTATTGCGGCTCCAAAGCAGGTTGTTAGTGCTGCGGGAGACGGCGCTGTTGCGGCGCTTCAAGCAATACCATACGTTGATGAATTATTAAATCATTAAATAAAAGGGATATATTGTGGTAAAAGTTGGTGTTTTTGGGGCAAACGGCAGAGTCGGAAAGCTTCTTATTGATGATTTGAGAGCAACGGATGGCATAAGTTTAAGTTCCGTGTATGTAAGAAGCTCGCTTAACTTTTCAATAGATCCGTCTATATTGGTAACAACAGATTTAAAATCATTCCTTAACGGCTGTGATATAGTCATTGACTTCTCCCTTCCTGAGGCTTGCGAAGCACTACTTGAAGCATCTCTAAAAACTCCAAAACCGCTTGTCATCGGGACAACCGGTTTAAGCGCTCATCAGCTTAACCTTTTAAAGCAGGCGAGCGAGTATATGCCGATTTTATATGCTACAAATATGTCTTTGGGCGTGGCACTTTTAAATAAGCTTGTATATCAGGCTGCTGCAGCTCTTGAAGGCTTTGATATTGAGATAGTTGAGATGCATCATAAACATAAAAAAGATGCTCCTAGCGGAACGGCTCTTACTCTAGCAGAGTCTTGCGCACGCGGTCGCGGTCTGGATTTAGACAAGGTGCGTGTAAGCGGCAGAGACGGTAACATAGGAGAGAGAAGCAGAGATGAGATAGCAGTAATGGCGCTTCGCGGCGGTGATATTGTCGGTCGTCACACTGTAGGCTTTTACAATGAAGGCGAATTTATAGAGCTAAACCATACGGCAACTTCAAGAAACACCTTTAGCAAAGGCGCTTTGAGGGCTGCCTCATGGCTTGTTAACAAAGAGAGCGGTCTCTACTCCATAAGCGACTGTTTAGAGTTATAAAATCAACTTTGTTTAATTTGCTTTGAGTATAATTCCATTAAATATTCTCGAGGAGAAAATGTGCTAGAAGATATGAATGAAAAGTGTGCAGTCGTAGGAATCTATGGTAATAAAGAGGCTTCAAGACTAGCCTATTTTTCACTACATGCTCTTCAGCATCGTGGTCAAGAAGCAGCAGGAATCAGTTCTTCAAACGGAACAAAACTTCAAACAATCAAAAAGCGCGGTTTGGTTATGCGCGTATTTGATGAGAAAAAGCTTGAAACCTTAAGAGGCTCAAGCGCAATCGGTCACACACGCTACTCTACTGCGGGAGACGACTCCATCTTAGATGCTCAGCCGGTCTTTGCAAGATACGACTTGGGTGAGATGGCAATTGTTCATAACGGAAACCTTACAAATGCCGAAGAGATTAGAAACAAACTCATAGATAAGGGTGCGATTTTTCAAACTTTTATGGACACCGAAAACCTCATTCACCTCATAGCAAAAAGCGAACAAAGAAAACTACTTGACAGAATTATAGATGCCGTTCAAAAAATAGAGGGTGCATTTTCACTTGTTTTTCTAAGCAGAACAAAAATGTTTGCAATGCGCGACAGACACGGCTTTCGTCCTCTAAGTCTTGGAAAACTTCCAGGCGGCGGCTATATCGTGGCGAGTGAGACTTGTGCGTTTGATCTTGTCGGTGCAGAGTTTATAAGAGATGTTGAACCAGGTGAACTTCTTATATTTAGCGAAGATAAAGAGCCAAAAAGCATAAAGGTCTTTGAGCCTACTCCTAAACACTGCATCTTTGAGTATGTCTACTTTTCAAGACCAGACTCAAAAGTGTTTGGACAGAGTGTCTACCAGACAAGAAAAAATATGGGTAAAGAGCTCGCACACATAAAACCTGTTGAGGCGGATATGGTTATCCCCGTGCCTGATGGAGGTGTTCCTGCAGCCATCGGATATGCTCAAGAGAGCGGCATCCCTTATGAGATGGGAATCATGAGAAACCATTATATCGGGCGAACATTTATTGAACCGACACAAGAGATGAGAGACCTCAAGGTCAAGATGAAACTCTCCCCTATGATTGATATCATTAAAGGCAAAAGAGTTATTGTTGTTGATGACTCGATTGTACGCGGAACAACATCAAAAAGAATTGTAAGAATGCTAAAAGAGGCAGGGGCAAGCGAAGTGCATATGAGAGTATCTTCTCCTCCGACAACTGATCCATGTTTTTACGGTGTTGATACGCCAAACAAAGACAAGCTAATAGCCGCAAATATGTCCCTTGATGAGATATGCAAATTTATTGAAGCGGACTCTTTAGCATACCTTGATGAAGCATCACTTCTTAGAAGCGTTAATAGCGAAGAAGACAACTACTGTACAGCCTGCTTTACCGGAAAATACATAGTTTAATGGAGCAAATATACACCTTTGGCAACTACTTAAAGGATAAGTTTGGTTGCAAAGTCTACAAAGTGGGCATCAACATATCTGGCTTCACATGTCCAAATATAGACGGAACCGTAGCAAAAGGCGGATGTACCTTTTGTGAAAATGACTCCTTTAGCGCAAGTACCGGTGAAACACAAGAACTCAAGGGTTTTCACCTCAACCTAGACTCAAAGACAAACCCAAATCTTGACAAGCAGCTAGCACAACTAGAAATTCAGTTTAAAGCCATAAGCAAGAGACAACGCGAAGAGTATGGCGCGCAGAAGTTTCTGGTCTACTTTCAATCATTTACAAATACCTATGCGCCTTTTGAGACACTCAAAGCGCTCTATGATAAAGCTCTTACATTTGATGACGTAGTAGGTCTTAGCATAGGAACACGCTCTGATAGCATAACAGAGGAGACTCTTGATTATCTTGCAGAGCTCAACCTTAAAAAAGAGATCTGGATTGAGTTTGGAATTCAGTCTGTTTATGATGAGACTCTCGTAAAAATCAACCGCGGACACGACAGCGCAAATGTAAAAGAGTGGATTTTAAAAACAAAAAGCAAAGGACTGCATGTTTGCGGGCATCTAATATTCGGCTTACCGGATGAGACAAAAGAGATGATGCTTCAAACTGCAAAAGAGGCTTATAGCTGGGGTATTGACTCCGTAAAATATCATCCTCTGTACGTTGTTAAAAAAACAGCTCTTGCAAATGATTTTTTAAAGGGAAAATTTACCCCGATAAGTGAAGATGAGTATTTGGATGTTCTGGTTGAAGCAATCAAGATGAAACCGCAGAATATGTCGGTGCAAAGAGTCACTGCAGGGATAGATGACAACTCTCTTTTGTCTCCCGATTGGTGCAGAGATAAAAACACTCAGATTAAAAATATAAATGCCGCACTAAAGCCTTTTGGACTTAAATATTAGTGAGCATATATTTTTGAAAAGTGGGCAACGCCTCTAAAATAGGGAGGATAGTCAAAATAGACTCTGAACTCTCTAGTCTCTCCAGGTTTTAGGTTTTTCGCTACGACAAACTCATGAGTAATCTGCTGCGGCTTGCTTTTGCCGCTGATACTCTCTCCTGAAAAAAAGTCAAAAAAACCACTTGGTTTAAAAAATGATCCCGCCTTTACATTACCGCTGGCATGCCCTCTGTTTACAAGCTTTATCTCAAAGGTAACTTCGCCTATCTCATAATTTCCCTCATTTCTTACCAAACCGCTGTACATAATCTGCTCACTGCTGAGGTTTCTCTTGTTCTCCAACTTATAGAGCTTTGCTTTTTTTGTATATTTATCGACTACAAATAGGCTGAAACCTGCCATTACAGTGGTTATTAGAAATGTTGTAAATATTAGCTGCACTCTTATTTTTGAGTTATCGTCTTTAAATGCTATTGCGATTCCGCCGATAAAAATTAACAAAATTATGCCAAATACAGTATAGTGCCATACGTTAAATAGTGTAATCATCTGCACTTTGCTCCCAACGTAATATTATAGTCACCGCCGTAAGTAAAAGGCTCGATAATCATCTTGAACTCTCGCTCCTCGTCTTTTACAATGCCCTCTTCAATAATCGACATTTTATTGACTGGTTTGAGTCTAAATATATAATCTTTTACTCTGTTTCCTGTCTTTTTATAGACTGCAGCGGTAATTTTGCAACTTGAAAAATCTCTCTGCGACATATTTTTTACCGACCCATAAAGAACTATTGCCTGAGTAAAGTTTAATTTTTTCTGGCTTGTTATTGAGGTTTCGTTTGTAAAGAGATACTCATGCATCTTCACATAACCGTAGGTTGAACCGACGATAAGTTGTGTAAATGCAAAAAGTATAAAGAAAATTGCGATAGCGCCTCTGTTTCTAAAGAGGATACCAAGCGTTACAAATAGAATAAAAAGTAAAAAGAGGGTACCAAATAAAATATAGTCATAAACTATTAGCTCATTTATAAATTTACTGATTTCCCATGTCATCTGTTAGCTGTCTCTTGAATTTTTTTCCGCTATGCCGCTCATGTTAAATCTGCGAGCAAGCTCCTGCTTAATTCTATCGGGAGAGATGTTTTTTGCAGCAAGCGCTACGAGCATATGGTAGGTCAAGTCTGCCGCCTCATATATCATCTCTCCTTCATCGTTATCTTTATAAGCAAAACTGAACTCTCCAGCCTCCTCTACAACCTTTTTCAAAATTGCATTATCGCCTTTGCTCAAGAGTTTTGCAGTCCATGAACTCTGCGGGTCTGCATTTTTTCTCTCTTGAATGGTGTGATATAGAGTGTCAATAACGCCATAAAGCGCTTCACTGCTCACCTCTACGTCACTTTGAATCTCACCCGACTCCAGCTCTGTAAAAAAGCATGAACGTCGTCCTGTATGACATGCTACTCCGTTTTGCACCACTTTGATTAAAAGAGTGTCATTATCGCAGTCTATATAAAAAGAGTGAATCTCTTGAGTGTGTCCGCTGCTCTCGCCCTTTTTCCAGATGCGTTGTTTTGAGCGTGAGAAGTAGTGTGCTATTTTTGTTGTGAGGGAGAGTGAGAGCGCCTCTTTGTTCATGTATGCCATCATGAGGACTTCGTTGCTGGCAACATCCTGAACGACAACCGGCAAAAGTTCAATCTTTTGCCAGTCAATTTTATTGATTATCTCTTGCATATTAGTTAGCTAATGATGCTTTTCTTTGAGAGTCTTTCATGTCAACCCAAATATTTGGAGTTGAACCGCCAGGTGTTAAGAATATTTTTGCATCTTTGTTTTCTCTAAGCGCATCGTTAAACAACCCTTGCACTTTAATCTGCTCAAGTTTTAAAAGATCCGAAGTCAATGATTTAGAGATTAGGTAGTTTGCTTTTGCTTTTGCTTCTGCTTCGATTGTAACCGCATCTGCTAAACCTTGTGCCTCGATTCTAGCCTTTTCAGCAATACCTCTTGACTCTGCAGCACGTCTGAGTGCCTCTTGTTCAGCTCTTTGAACATCTTGTTCAGCTTTTTGAACCTGCTGTTTTGCAATCTGGACATTCTCTATCTGCTCTTTTACTTTTTCAGGCAGAATTATTGCACGAAGTTGAATTGACTGTAAATCGGCAGGAGTGTTTTCAAGACCCTCTATGTTAGCTCTGATCTGCGTATCTATTTCAGTTGCAATGGTGTTTCTCATCTGAGGAAGAGACTCTGCATCATATTTACCGACAACATTACGAACGATGTCTCTTACAACAGGATTGATGATTTTATCTTCCCATGCAAAACCCCAGTTTGAAATCGTCTGAGCCGCAAATTGCGCATCAAGTCTATACTGAACAGTAAGCTCAATCGAAACAGGCAAACCACGCTTATCAAGAACTGTAATGGCAGGTCTAACGTTTACGCCGAGCGCACCGCTTGAACTAGCCTCTATTGTAGAAGCATAATTAACAATACGAACTTTCGTATCTACTTCATACACTTTTTGAATAACAGGAATAATAAAGTGAAGTCCCGGAAGAAGTGGTTGATCAGAGTACTTACCGTTTGTGCTAAGGATTCCTCTTTGACCCTCTTCGATGATTGTAAATGGCTTTGCTAGAACAAGTATTAAGATAACAGCAGCTAAAAAATATGCTATGCCTGCTTTTCCGCCGCCGAAGTTAAAATCCATCTTCGGCATTTGAGGCATGTTTGGACCTCCGCCGCTTCCGCCGCCGCCAGATTTTTTTTCATTACCGCCGCCTTCGCTCTTTTTTTTGTTAAAGTAGTCATTCATATCTGATGCCATTGTTATGTTTTCCTTCATTTTTTGTTATTCCTTTTATTTGATGTTACGCATTAAAACGAACGCGTCCGCTTTAGTGGCAGGGACAAATGTCCCTACGACCCCCTAAAGCTTATACATACGTTAAGTAGTGGTCGTACTCTTTGTTGCGTCCAAATACTATGTCAAAGTATCCGCTTTGGAGTTTTTCCGTCATCTCTCCGCGTGCACCGCATCCTATCTCTCTTGCGTCAATAAGACGTACCGGCGTTATCTCTGCGGCAGTTCCCGTTAAAAATGCCTCATCTGCAACGTAAACATCTTCTCTTGAGATACGTTTACGCTCTACTTTAATGCCCATGTTTTGAGCCATCTCGATTACTGTTTTTTGTGTAATCGACTCTAGTGAGTTGTCATTTGGAGGCGTGATGAGCACACCGTTTTTTACCATAAAAAAGCTCGCACCGCTTGCTTCTGCCACATACCCTTGGTCATCAAGCAAAAGTGCCTCTTCGTATCCGCAGTCGATTGCTTCATACTTTGCCATCTGAGAGTTTAGATAGTTTGCAACTGCCTTTGCTTTACCCATATTTGAAGTGTTTGCAGGTCTTGTCATAGAGACGATTTTAAGCTTTATGCCCTTTTTCATCCCCTCTTCGCCAAGGTATGCACCCCACTCCCATGCAGCTACTGCTGTCTCTACCGGAGCATCTTTATGATAAACTCCCATAACACCGTATCCCAAAAATGCAAACGGACGAAGATATACATTATCGCCGCTAAACTCATTTTTTCTGATTAGCTCAACCTGCGCTTGGTTCATCTCCTCAACAGAGTAAGGAATCTCCATAAGCGTCATCTTTGCGGACTCTTTGAGTCTTTTCGTATGGTCATTTAGACGAAAAATTGCATATCCTCTTTCTGTCTTATATGCCTTTGTTCCTTCAATAACACCGTTTCCGTAGTGCAGCGTATGCGACAATACGTGAACTTTTGCATCGTCCCATGCAACAAACTTACCATTCATCCAAATATATTTGGCAGCATTCATTCATTTCTCCAATAATTACTACATAAAAATTATGATATTTTATCCAAAATGCTGTTTATATTGTTTTGTTCTATCTGTCTTGGGGTTAAGATTTTGTTAAAAGCAGTGCCATAAAGGGCATAAAGCCCGGGGAGGCTTTATGTTTGGGGGAGAAAAAGGGGGAGGGGAGAATGATAAATTAAAACTAGACTAAAATCTTATTTCAGCGGTAAGCATATACTGGATGCCATTTTCATCTTCTCTGCTGCTTCCATCTTCATTGTCTGTAACTATAGCATTTGCTACCCATTGAACATTTTTGTTTTGCTCCCATGCGCCACCGACAATATATGCTACATCATCTTTTTCGTCAGTACCAGCAAGTTTTTCATCAGTCCAGCTGTCATAACGAGCAATTGCTCTATATTTTTTATGCTCACCAAAACGATACTCTCCATTCACACTATAGCCTGAACCTGCTTGTTTTGAAACATAAGTAGAGTTGTCTGCCGTATCATCAGATGTTATGTATTGTGCAGATATCAAAAATTCCGGTTGGTTGTAAACAGTGTGCAAACCATAAAAAATCAAATCATCATAATCACCAGCTATTCCACTTGCACTGTCTTTATGGTCTTTATTGTACTGTCCAAAGAAAGATACATCAAAATATGTTTTTTCTGTTTGCTTGTCTTTACCATTTACTCCTAAAAGGTGCGCTGTGGTTCTCCACTCAAAACTCATACCTTTACTCGCGTCACTATTTTCATCATCATTAAAGTCCGAGTGATAACCCTCACCATTAAATAAGCCAAGTTCACTATCGAAATATTTTGTTTTTGTTTTAAAATTTACACCAAAGTCAGCTGAGTTACTTAAATCTCCACCATTTTTTGCTTCAACTAAAACTTTTGAAATATTACGGTAGTACCAAGCATTGTGCTCTTCATAGTCATGCCATGGACGGTGAACAAGACCCATTTCAACACCAGTATTTGGTAATACATCATTTAAGAATAGATATGCATATTTAGCTCTAACAACAAGATCATCTTCTGCATTTTGGTGCATGTCAAGTGTTACACGGAAGTAAGACTTAGGATCTTCTAAAAGGTAAGCTTTCAATTGGAAGTAAGATCTTCTGATTTCAAAGTTAGACTCATCATGTTTAGTATTAGCACCTGTACTTATGTTGTCTTTACGATCATTGAAAGTGTAACCTAAATATGTAAGACCGCTAAACTTTAATTTATCCGCTTTTGCGAACACCGAAGTCTCTTTGCTCTCTAAAGCTTTACGACCTTCACCTTCTGTTGTAAATACTTGACCTTTGTCATCTACATAAAATTGTGTAGCACTTAAACCTGTAGCACCGATTGCTAAAGCAGCTATTGCTGATATAACCGTTTTTTTCATTTTTGCATTCCCTTGTTTTTTTGTACGAGAATTATAAAATTGTTAGGTTACGAAAAGATTACAGTAAAAAAGAGGGTTTTAAATGCAAAAAGCCCCCATGTCCCTTCGGACACAGAGGCTTTGCGGGAGATTTTCTTAGGAGAGAAAATTTGGGAGAATAAGTATTAAGAGATGATTATTTTATATTGGCTGCCCAATACTCTCTAATCATTTTTTTAGTTGCTTCAGGAAGTGCTATGTAGCCGAGTTTCTTAGCTGCTTCGTTACCCGTTTTAAAAGCATAATCATAGAATGCAGTAACCTGCTTGTTAGTCTCAGGCTTCTCTTTTGGAAGAAGGATGAAAGTTGCTGCAACGATAGGATACGATGTATCACCAGGCTGAAGTGCTAGCATTGCATAAAAATTGTCCTCTTTAGTCCAGCTTGCATATTTTGCAGCCGCTTTAAAGTTCTCTTCAGTCGCTTTTACCCATTTGCCGTTTGCAGTTTTTAGAACAGCTGCGCTTAGGTTATTTTTCTCTTTATATGCGTTTTCAATGTAACCTATAGAGTAAGGAGTCTGCTTGACCAAGTTTGCAACGCCTTCGTTACCTTTTCCGCCGATGCCGACTTTCCAATCGATCGCTTTACCGACTCCAAAGTTCTCTTTCCAGTTTTTAGAGCTTCCGCTTAGGTAGTAAGTAAAGTTGTAAGTAGTTCCTGATCCGTCTGAACGGTGAACGACAATGATCTTTTGGTTTGGAAGTTTAAGAGCTTTGTTCTCAGCTACGATAGCCGGGTCATTCCATGAAGTAATTTTTCCAGCAAAAATATCTGCAACAACTTCGTTGCTAAGTTTTAAAGTCTCATCAGTGATTCCTTCTACATTAAAAGCAACTACAATAGAACCGATTACTGCAGGAAACTGTAAAAGTTTTGCTTCTGAGAGTTTTTTTGAGTCAAGCGGCTTATCAGATGCTCCAAAGTCTACAACACGCTTTGTTATCTGCTTGATCCCGCCGCCAGAACCTATTGACTGGTAGTTAACAAGATTCTCTGTATCTTTTTTGTAATTAAATGCCCAATCATAATAGAGTGGAGCAGGAAACGAAGCGCCGGCACCGTTTATCTTATCGGACGCGAACGAAGAACTAATTGACACTGCAGTAACTAAAGCAGCTAGAGCTAATTTCTTTAACATTTGTTTTCCTTTTTGAATGTTTACGAAATTATAATTGCTCCTTATTACAAGATGATTACAAAAAAAATTACTCACCATCAGATGAAAATTTAAACTGTCCCTCCATGGCAATAGTCTCATCTCTTCCAAATATGATTATATCTTTGTCCACTTCTATCTCGTTTGCGTCTATTTTATTAGGGTACTCTACAAAATTCAAGATGTGTTTTATGGTATTTATCCTCGCCTTTTTCTTGTTGTCGCTCTTTACCACCGTCCATGGTGCAATCTCCGTGTGCGTTGCGCTTAACATCATATACTTAGCAAGAGCATACGCATCCCAGAGTTCTTGGGCTTTGGCATCAACTTCGGAAAATTTATACTGCTTTAGAGGGTCTTGCTCCCTTTTGGCAAATCTTTTTGCCTGCTCATCTTTTGAGACTGAGAAGTAAAACTTAAAAATCTTTATATCCTCATCTGCTATCATCTTCTCAAACTGCGGTGCGTCTTTTAAAAACCTGTGATGTTCTCTCTCAGTGCAAAAGCCCATAACCGGCTCGACCATAGCTCTGTTATACCAACTTCTGTCAAAAAAAACTATCTCCCCTGCGCTTGGCAAGTGCGCCACATATCTTTGAAAATACCACTGAGTCATCTCTTGGTCACTCGGCTTTGAGAGAGCTACGACTCTAGCACCCCTCGGATTGAGATGCTCTATGATTCTCTTGATAG
>NZ_JAVVFL010000224.1:0-3213 GCF_032250635.1 Sulfurimonas sp. | reverse complement strand
CGCTGGAGCCGCCATGGCATATGCAGCTTCTACAAATATAGAGAGAAGAAGACTTTTAGAGGAGATTGAGTACATTATTTACTCTATATAGGTATCACATAAGTATCACAAAAATAAAATATGCTACAATATCCTAAATTTCTATTTGCTTTGGCAAATTAAGGCGCAAGGAACTCTAATAGATGAAACTAGATTTAAAAGCGAGACTCCTTTTCTTAATAATGGTTCCACTATTTTTCGTGATACTATTATCATCATTAATTTTATTTGAAATATATAACGATAAAAAAAATCTTGAATTTACAAAACATCATATACTTGAAGCAGAAGCAATATCTAAAGTAATCCATTATATGCAGATAGAGAGAGGGATTACCTCGGGGCTTATTGCAAGCAAAAATTTAGACCAAAATGATGAAAAACTACTTGAGGCAAAAGAGAATCTGAACAAGGCAATTGAAAATGCAAAAAATATAATATCACAGTGCACCGTATGCAGAAACAATGCCGACACGCTATCACGTTTTGACAAAATCAGAGCAAGAAACAACAGCGACCTTCTTAACCTCTCAACAATTAACGCAAGAGCTTACTACACAAAAAACATCTCATTTTTTCTTGATTTAATAAAGTCTACTCCGACGCAGATGGATGATAAAGAGAATAGAAACTATATTCAGGCGTATGGCTATCTTATATCTGCCAAAGAAGCTTTGGGACAAACGAGAGCTATCTTAGTAGAGCTCTTTACGAGCAAAGAGTACTTAGATGACCCTTTTACGGCATTTAAAGAGGGCTTGAGAATATATGCTCTTGAGACCAAAAACTTTAAGAGTGCTGCACCGATGGATATGCTTAATTTTTACTATGATGTCTACAGGGGTGAAGCAGTTGATGAAACATTTAAAATGATAGACCTTGCCGTTAAAAAGAGATATGAAGTAGATTTAGGAGTAGAGCCTTCATACTGGTTTGAAAAATCTACACAAACGATAAATCTTCTAAAAAAAGTGGAAGATGAAATATTTAGCGATGTAAAAATTCTTATAAATGACAAGCTGGACTTTGCCTCATACAAGCTTATTACTCTTGTTGCATTTTTGGTTATCTCTTTTATTGTCGTCACAATTTTAATGATACTCATTGTCAGAAAAATTCTATTTTCTGCCGACAGCTTAGAGAGAGAGTATGACAACTCTCAAGCTCTTTTAGAGCAGTATAAATCAACCGTAGACGGAAGTTTCATAGTCTCAAAAACAGACCCAGATGGAATAATAACCTACGTCAATGATGAATTCTGCAAACTTAGCGGCTACTCAAAAGAGGAGCTTATCGGAAAGACACATAGTATCATGAGACATCCCGATATGTCAAAAGAGATCTTCACAGATATGTGGCACACCATAAAAGATTTAAAAAAGCCGTGGGTCGGAGATATTAAAAATCTCTCAAAAGATGGCTCCGCTAACTGGCTAAGAGCGATTATAAACCCTATTTTAGACAGCGACGGCAATGTTGTAGAGTATATAGGAATGAGAACAGACATTACGCAGCAAAAAGAGATAACAAGATATTTTGAAAACCAGTTAAAAATCTCTACAAAAAACTTTGACTTCTCTATGCACCTCTCTAAAGAGTATGAACATGCAATAGACTCAAGCACTATTCTCTCAAGAGTAGACAAATATGGAAATATTACCTATGCGAACGATAAGTTTTTAGAGATAAGCGGCTACTCTCTAGATGAACTTGTTGGAAAAAGCCAAAGTGCCATGGGTCAATGCGAGGCTGCCAAAGAGGAGTCTGGCGATGTTTGGCAAGAGGTTTCAAGCGGTAAAATTTGGCACGGCATAATAAGAAACAAAACAAAATCCGGAAAAGATTTTTGGGCAAAAACCACGATAGTGCCTATCAAAGATTTAAACAATGAAATCATAGAGTATCTTGTCATAAAATTTGACATAACCGAGATTGTTGAGCAGAGAAAAGAGTTTGAGAGAATCGCAAAAACAGACTCTCTAACTGGATGCGGAAATAGATTTAGATTAAACTATGACATGCAGGAGCTTGAAAACATATCGGTAGCGGTTTTCAATATAGACAACTTCCGACAGATAAACGACTTCTATGGGCACCAGTTTGGGGATTTGATTATTAAATCCACTGCAGACAAGATATACGCTCTCTTTTTACAAGATGATAACTTCAGATTTTACAGACTTCAAGGCGACGAATTTGTTGCCATTGCCATAGACTACTCAAAAGAGCTCTTAATTGAAAAGGTCAAACAGATACTCGCGGCAATAAAAGAGAAATTTACCATAAAAGATGAAGAGATGCTCATCTCTTGTACCTGTGGTATCTCTTTTGAAGACAAAGAACACCTCCTCTCAACCGCAAACATGGCTCTTAAAGTTGCTAAAAAAAGCAATGTCGATTTCTTGGTCTATAGCGAAGAGATATCTTTGAACCGCCAATATGAAAGCAATATTACCTGGACAAAAAAGCTCTCAAATGCGCTCAAAGAGAAGAATATCATCACCTACTATCAGCCGATTGTTAACAACTCAGATCTCTCTTACGAGAAGTATGAGTGTTTAGTAAGAATGAGAGACGGCAAGAAGATCATATCTCCATACTTCTTCCTTGATGTTGCAAAGCAGACTAGACAGTACTTTGACATTACCAAAACTGTTGTTTATCAGGCATTTGAGATGTTTAAAGAAAAAGATGTTGAGTTCTCCATAAATCTCTCCATTCTTGACATGCTTGAGCCTGATGTCTCCAGGTATATTCTCTCTATGCTAGAGAAGTACGACATTGGCTCAAGAGTCGTCTTTGAGATAGTAGAGTCTGAATATATGGAGAATTTCGAGGGTGTTATGAGCTTTATAAGCGAAGTAAAAAAATATAACTGCAAGATTGCCATAGATGATTTTGGAACCGGTTATAGCAACTTTGAGTATCTTATAAAACTAAAAGCGGACTATCTAAAAATTGACGGCTCGATTATAAAAAATATAGACAAGGACGAGAACGCATTTTTGGTAGTATCGACCATCGTTGAATTTTCAAAGAAGTTGGGCATGAAAACAATTGCTGAGTATGTAGAGAATGAGGCGATATTTAAAATTGTGAAAGAGTTAGGCATCGACTACGAGACCGTTCAAAATTCTGTGTCAATCTGGTAAAATAACAAATACCCAAGGAAAG
>NZ_JAVVFL010000223.1:0-3233 GCF_032250635.1 Sulfurimonas sp. | reverse complement strand
AGATAAAACAACTAAAGAGTACAAAGTCTTAAAAGGTCTTAAAAAAGAGAACTTGTGGGATAATATGACAAATACGGAGCTGATTTTAAATATGTTGGCGGAAGCTTCTACCAAAGACATCTCAGAAGCGATAAATCCTAAAAGCTTTGAAGAGAGCAAAGATGTAGCCAAACAAGGCGGCAACGTAGCAAAAGTCGCACGAGCCGAACTTGAAGCTAAAACAGGCAAAAAGGTAGTGACAAGCAAAAACGCAAAAAATCTACTTGAAGATAACGAAAAAAAGAAATGATAAAGAAACAGGATGCAACATGATGCCTTTTAACAATCTCGGATTTGTCTTTAAACATTTCGGCTCCATTATATATTCTAAACCGATTTTAGAAGATCTGTGTCTGTTTTTGCAGGACTTCAGTGATAAAGAGAGTGTTTTGGACATAGGTGCGGGTACCGGAGTGATGAGCGAGTTCGCCTACAGATGCAACGCTAACTTGAAGTATGTCGCAATTGATCCTGCAGAGGGGATGCTCAAATACGCTCCGCCGTATCTGGAGACTCATGTAGGAGCAGCAGAGGCACTGCCGTTTGAAGATAGCAGTTTTGATGCCGTCTTTATGGGAGAATCGCTGCATCACTTTGAAGATATAGACGCCGCGCTTGGGGAAGTTGTGCGGGTGCTAAAAGAGGGCGGAAGACTTTTTATCTACGACTTTGACAGAAGCACCTTTTTGGGCAAGTGCGTCTGTTTTATGGAGAGAGTGTTTGGAGAGCCTGCCAACTTCTACGAACCGAGCGTACTAAAAGAGGAGCTTGAGAGTCACGGTTTTAGCGTAACTGTAATGCAACATGGATGGCGGTATACTGTTAGCGCTACTCTCTAGTAATATTAAGTAGTTTTCTTATTTTAGATGAACATTTGTGAATTTGTTGATATCAAGCTGTTTTCTATATAATGTTCGTTAGATAAATAGTTACGCAGGAAAAGGGAACTACAATGGATGAAACTCAAATTATAAAAACATTAATCACGGCAATTATCGGCGGTGTTGTAGCTACTTATTTAAAGTCACTTCTAGACAAGAAGAAAGAGCTAGACATTTCTCTTAATAAAATTACCGAAGATAAATATCGAAGCTTATTGGTTTTCATGGCATGTGCTTTAGATATTAACAAAAAGAGATATTTTAGTTTGGTGGAGCAAACGGAGAATAAAACATCAGAAGATTATATGAATCAAATAAAAGAGTACTATTATCATTCAATATTGTACTCTTCGGACGATGTGATTGAAAAACTAAAAGCATTTATTGAATCTCCATCGAAGAATAGTTATGTTGAAGTTGCGCAAGCAATGCGAAAAGACCTTTGGGGAAGAAAAACCAAACTTGGTTTTAATGAAATTGAGTTGAAATAATGTGTAACAAATTTCTCGTTCCCATCGTCCACGATGGGAATGCATACATGAGTTTGTATGGCTGCAATATGCATTCCAACGCTGGAGCATTGGAACGAGAAAAATAAACGCTAAAACTAAAAACAGGAGATAGAAATGGGCTACATCAACGACTCTTTATCAAACGACGAAGAAATCAAGGCGCTTTTCAAGCTTCACTGGTTCTCTAAAATTCCAATGATTATTTGGATTATTCTTTCCATACCCACTTTCGGGGCTACACTTCTTTTAGCCATTTGGGAGTGGTTGAGGCTACGAAGTATTGAACAAGGTGTAACAAATAAGCGCGTTATTCTCAAAAAAGGAATAGTAAGCCGAAAATCTGAGGAGATGAAAATCGCATCTGTGGAAACGGTTGAAATCATTCAGGGAGTTATTGGGCGAATATTCGGTTTCGGCACCATAAAAGTAACAGGGCGAGGAATTAGCGACCTCATATTTAAGAACGTCGACGACCCAATGGATGTTAAGAAAAAAATAGAGAGTGTAGAGATAAGATAAGTTAACAAATAAACCACGGAGAGAATAAATGAACAGTTTTACAGTAGATGTCGTCGGTATCGTGGGTGTAGCAATGGTTTTGGCAACATATTTTTTACTCCAGAGTGAAAAAATAGACTCCAAAGGCTTTTTGTACTCGTTTCTTAATCTCTTAGGCGCACTGCTTATTGTCTATTCACTCTTGTACAACTGGAATCTTGCCTCTTTTGTCATAGAGTTTTTTTGGGTTTTGATAAGTTTGTATGGGCTTAAAAAGTGGTATAGAAATAAAAAGCAAAAAAGTGCTTCGAATGGTCTTGACTAACTTATCGTATTGTGATAATATGCCAATATGATAAAATCTTTTAAATGCAAGTATACAGAGCAACTTTTTGACGGTAAATATCAGAAGAAATTTTCTGCATCTGTTAATAATGTCGGCAAAAGAAAACTCGATATGCTTGAAGCTTCGTTTGATGAGAGCGATTTAAGAGTTCCGCCTTCAAATCATTTTGAGCATTTGAAGGGCGATTTAAAAGGTTTTTGCAGTATCAGGATAAATGAGCAATTTAGAGTGATTTTTAGATTTGAAAATTCCAATGCTTATGATGTATATATTGATGATTATCACAAATAAAGGAGCATAATATGAAAGCAATAAGACCAAGTACGCACCCGGGCATTATTTTAAGAGATGAGTTTGCTCTGCCGCTAAATCTCACTCAAGCCCAGTTGTCACATGACTTAAAAGTGGGTATTAAGACACTAAGTGAACTTTATAATGAAAAAAGAGGCATAACTTCTTTGATGGCTTTAAAGCTATCGGAGTATTTCGGTACAACACCGCAGTTTTGGCTAAATTTACAAAATAATTATGACTTGTACAAAACTTATGAAAAAGAGAAAGAAAATATACAAAACATCACCCATAGAGTTGCGTAAATGACAGATATGAGAAACAGTACATCCATTGCTATTGGCGGCTTTGACGGGATGCATATCGGGCATCAGCAGCTTTTTGGAGCGTTGGATGAGAATAGCACTATTGTCGTTATCGAGACTGGTTATGCGAACCTTACCCCAAAAGAAGAGCGTGAGCACTTTTCGCACTTTCCCATTGTCTATCTTGAACTTGACGATATTCGTCATCTTAGCGGGGAGGAGTTTATAGCTTTTTTGAAAGAGAAGTTTCCGAAACTCCAAAAGATAGTTGTCGGGTATGATTTTCACTTTGGAAAAAACAGAAAATACTCTTTTAATGACCTGAAAACTCTATTTGATGGAGAGGTAGATGTGATTGAGG
>NZ_JAVVFL010000222.1:0-3239 GCF_032250635.1 Sulfurimonas sp. | reverse complement strand
AATAAACTCTCAATTTATGTATTCTCCTATCTCCAACTTATATGTTGATAGGAGACGTTTTATATAAAAATAACGTTGTCGTCCAACTCCGCTCTTCTTGGCTTAAAGGTGTTGATTTTTGCATCTTTATCTTCATAGCCGAGAACGATGCTATATAAAAATGCAAGATTTTGTGGAACTTCAAGTACATCTGCTACAACTTTTCCAAACTCTGTCGTTGAGCCTTGTGGACAACTCTCAATACCAAATTCACTAGCCGCTAACATAATGGTTTGCATATATGCGCCGCAGTCAATAAGTGCTCCCTGCGCACCATCTATCATAGACTTATCTGTAAAGACAAAAAATACACTCTGTGCGCCAAACCATCTGAAGTTGTCATGCCACATCTTTGTTCGTGTCTCTACATCTTTTCTATCTACCTCCATTAAAGTGTAGAGTCCAACGCCTGTCTCTACCCTTCTTTTTTTATAAGGAGCTTTCCAGTTTAGTGGGTAGTACTGGATAAATTGGTCATTTTCTACGCCGCTGTTCATTTTCTCAATTATTGCATCGCCAATCTTTTTTAAGACCTTATTGTCACTTATGGCATATGTAATCCAAGGCTGCATATTTGCTCCGCTTGGAGTCATGGCAGCAGCTTTTAAAATTTTTTCTTGAATTTCACGCGGCACTGGTTTTGGCAAAAAGGCTCTTTTTGATGAACGATTTACGATGGCATCGATAATTGTTGACATATATAATCCTAAGTAAAACTTTTTCGGAATTATAATATAAATTGAATTAAAAGACACCATTATGGCTAAAGACTAAGAAGACTTGACAAGACATCACTCAACTTGATATAATAATCCTCAAAATATAAAAAAGGAATTTATAAATGAATAATATATTTGAAAAACTTACAAACAATATGACAGAGTCGATTGAGTCTGCGCTCTCGCTTGCCCTCTATAACAAAAACCAAGAGGTTGAGCCTATACATTTTTTGTGGGCACAGCTAACTAACTCAAACTCCGTACTGAATCAGATGCTTAACAAAATGAATATTGACAAAGTAGCAATTGAGCTTGACGTAAAGAGCATAAGCCAAAAGCTTCCTAAATCCTCAACCGTCTCAAAAGAGAGCATAAGAATCTCTAAAAACTTTGTTCAGACACTCCAAAACGGCATCGGACTTATGACAAAGAATGGAGACTCGTTTTTGGCGGTGGATACCTATCTGTTGGCAAATCTGAAAAATGAGCCGTTTTTCACTCTGCTAAAAAAGTATAGCGATATATCTGAGTTGGCAAAAAATATAGAGGCTTCAAGAGGCAATACAAAGATAGAGTCTCAGAGTTCAGACGAGACGCTGGAGTCACTTAAGAAGTATGGAATAGATTTGACGGCAGAAGCAAAAGAGGGGAAACTCGCTCCTGTAATCGGACGTGATGAAGAGATTACCCGTATGATGCAGATACTCATCCGTAAAACCAAAAACAATCCCATGCTACTCGGTGAGCCGGGTGTAGGTAAAACAGCGCTTGTAGAGGGTTTGGCTCAAAGAATCAGTGACGGCAAAGTGCCGACATCTCTGCAGAACAAAAAGGTGATAACGCTTGACATGAGTTCTTTGATTGCCGGTGCAAAATACAGAGGCGAGTTTGAAGACAGACTCAAAGCTGTAATTGACGAGGTAAAGAAGAGCGGCAATATTATACTTTTTATAGATGAGATTCATACGATTGTAGGAGCGGGAGCAAGTGAGGGGAGCATGGATGCGGCAAATATCCTAAAACCGGCACTTGCGCGCGGAGAGCTTCACACCATAGGGGCGACTACGTTAAAAGAGTATAGAAAATATTTTGAAAAAGATATGGCGCTTCAGAGGCGTTTCTTGCCTATCAGTCTTGATGAGCCGAGCGTAAACCAGTCGCTCCAGATACTTCGCGGTATCAAAGAGCGCTTAGAGACTCACCACAATGTAACTATTACCGACAGCGCTTTGGTTGCCGCGGCAAAACTCTCCGACAGATATATAGCGGATAGATTTCTGCCCGATAAGGCAATCGACCTTATAGACGAGGCTGCAGCTGAACTTAAGATGCAGATAGAGTCCGAACCGCATGCTCTAAGCAATGCAAAGATAAAGAGTTCTGAGCTTCATGTTGAGCAAGAGGCTCTTAAAATGGAAGATACTCCCGCAAATACAAAGCGCCTTCTTGAGATTAAAAAAGAGCTTGCAGATGTTGAAGAGAAAGTGAGGAGTTTAGAAGCGCAGTTTGCTTATGAGAGAGAGGTTTTTGGAAAAATTTCAAGCATTAAAAATGAGATTGAGGCAAAAAGAAGAGAAGCCAATATTGCAAAAAGTTCATCAGAGTTTAACCGTGCTGCTGAGATAGAGTATGGCGAGATTCCTGCGCTTTTAAAACAAGAAAAAGAGATTACCGAGAGTTGGGAAAAACTACAAAAAGAGGGAACGCTTCTTAAAAACAGCGTAGATGAGGAGTCAATTGCTTCTATCATATCAAGATGGACAGGTATTCCTGTTAAGAAGATGCTTCAAGCCGACAAAGACAAGATTTTAAATGTCGAAGAGGAGCTCAACAAAGAGGTTGTGGGGCAAAGTAAAGCCACCCATGCAGTTGCCCGCGCTATTAAAAGAAACAAAGCGGGACTCTCAAGCGGTAACTCACCTATTGGAAGTTTTCTCTTTTTGGGACCTACGGGTGTTGGTAAAACGCAGACGGCTAAAACATTGGCAAAGTTTCTGTTTGACTCTCCTGATGCTATGGTACGAATAGATATGAGCGAATACATGGAGAAGCATTCAGTATCTCGCTTAGTCGGTGCGGCTCCTGGATATGTGGGTTATGAAGAGGGCGGACAACTGACTGAAGCGGTAAGAAGAAAGCCTTACAGTGTCATTTTATTTGATGAGGTAGAAAAAGCGCATCCTGATGTGTTCAATATTTTGTTGCAGGTTTTAGATGATGGAAGATTAACCGATAACAAAGGAGTTACGGTTGACTTTACAAATACGATTATTATTTTAACTTCAAATATTGCGAGCGATAAGATAATCAACAATCAAGATTCAGATACGCTTCAAGAGATGGTTTTGGGCGAGTTGAAACAGGCATTTAAACCGGAGTTTTTGAACAGGCTGGATGATATAGTTATATTTAACGCACTTGGACGTGAGCAGATAGTGGGAATAGTAGATATATTCTTTAGTGAGATTGCGCGAAAAGTAG
>NZ_JAVVFL010000016.1:0-19368 GCF_032250635.1 Sulfurimonas sp. | reverse complement strand
TTTCACAAGGGTTAACTCCGGTTTTGCAAAACGGTCATTTTGTTGCCAGAAGAGTAGAGGCTGATTATATAAAAAGCGCAAAGCTCGGTGATGAGCTGCAGGTAGAGACAAAACTTGTAGAGATGAGGGCGGCGTCATTTAAACTGCTACAAACCATATCTAAAGAGAAAAAGAAGATTTTTGAGCTGAATATTATGTTGGCATATATAAACTTTGAGGGCAAGCCTCAAAAGATTACAAAAGAGGTAGAGGAGCTAGTCCGCTCTCTCTTTTGTTAGTTGGTAAGGGATAAACCTGGAGAATGATGGCTGGAGAAGGTTTATAGGGTAGATCATCTGGTTGTCAACACTCTGTATATCATACTCTCTTACTTCACCGCTTATAAGATGGGCAAAGTAGTCTATGCCGACGGTTGTCGTGTAGTTTATCCAGTCGTATACAATATCGTTGCCCAAAAGAGAGTTTGTCTCGATGAGAACATCTTTATTTTGTGTAATGGAGTTAGCGATTATCATATCTTTTCTGTCTTGATACTGCGTCATTGAGAGAAGCAGCGGATTATAGTTTGTTTGTGTTGAGAGTATATTTGTAGTGTTAGTGTCATAGAGAGTAAGCTGAGATATTATCATGCCGCTTTTTATGATAGGAGTATTTACGAAAAAAGAGGCTTCGTTTATCTTCTCATTCTCTTTTAACTGTTTTTCTAGGTTTGTAGTCTGTTGAGGAATAGAGAACTTTATAACGGTCGGTCTTTGAGAAGAGCTACTCAAGGCTACCTTCTTATTTTGTGCAAATTTAGCTTTAAAAGCATACTCTTGATGCTCTGAGAGCTGCTCTCCGATGCTAGATTGATCATAAAATATGACAAGCGGAGAGACCGCTTCATTTAAGAGTAGATCACTTTGCGCCCTATAATCTATCCCGCCATAGTAAAGATACTCTGACTCATTTTTAGCATCTTTTTTGTTGATAGTCGGAAAAAATATGTTTATATCTGGATCAATGTTTGAGACAATCTCTTCGCCATCTTGTGTCAGGGGTGCTATGACATAAGAGAAACCATCATTTTGAATTCTCTTGAGGGCATCTGAAATCTCACTGTAACTCTCATCTTCTATTTTATAACTCTTTAGTTCAAACGGGCGATTCTTTGACATAAGATAGGCAAAAGATGCGTTTGTAGTTGAGGCTGCATATCTTCCAATCTTTTTATACGGAAGGAGCAGGGCAATACGAAGTTTGCTTTCGGTGAAGACTTTTTTTATATTGAAAACTGCCAGATACTCCTGTCTTCTTGCCTCTAGAACATCGTCTTCAAGTCTTTCCCCGGCATGAGCTAAAAATGAGAAGATGTAGCCGTTTTCAAGGTGCTCTTGCAAACACTCCTCGTTGCAAGGGTAGGGGTCTAAGTTTTGAATATCAGTTTTTGGAAGAGCAATGTCAGAAATTAGAAAACTTTTTGAAAACAGGACTGCAGGCAAAAATATGGCGATAAAATATAGTTTTTTCATAGACAACTCTTTATAATTTTTAGATCATTAAATGCAATTTTTTTATCATCTGGATTTCTAAGAAGATGATTGGGATGAAATATAGGAACAAGTTTGTACTCTTTAAAGTCTACAACATGTCCTCTTACGCTCCCGAAATTTTCTTCTTCAGATGTAACTTTAGCATAAGCATCTTTACCTAAAGTAACAACTACTTTTGGTTTTACAAACTCTATTTGTGCAAATAGATAACTCTTGCATGAATCCCACTCCGAACTGGAGGCTATATTTGAGTTTAAAGGTTTGCATTTTATAGCATGAGTAAAGTACACATCCTCTACTTTTAATTTTAAAACATTCTCAATCATATCTTTTAGCATCTCACCGCTTCTGCCGCTGTAGTATGAGTTTGTGCTATCATCGCTCATTGAAACCATATAGTCGATTATCATGACGTCTGCATTTGGATTGCCATGTCCGCTCATGCTCTGCCTTCTAGATTTATTCAAATCACACAAATGGCAACTTGCTATATTTTTTGTAAGCTCATCAAGATTAGATGGTTTTTCATTTGAGCTTGCACGGTTTATAGAAAAGGAGTCACTATACTCAAACCCTAGAGCTTTAAGCCGATATAGGTTTTGCAGTAGTAGTAGATTTTGAAAAGAGTTCAATAATAGCCTTTTTGAAAAATAATCAATCATAAGAGTATATTTAAAGTGCGGTTAAAATCTACTTTATAAATTTTAGGTAAAATACAAGAAAGTATTTTTGGAGAACAATTTGAGCTTAGATAATGAAGTATTGGGTGTAAATAGTTTTAAATTGGAGTCTTCGAGAGAAATTCAGAGTATTATTGGCAATATTGAAAATCTCAAAAAAGAGAATATTCTTATTCATATAATCTCTTTTATCCACAATACGGTCCTTGTGCAAAGCTTAAAAAACGAGTTGGTTAAAATATTTCCAAACGCTAAGATAGTTCTCTTAAAGCATGAGGATAAAACAAATACGCAACTTATACTATACTCGCTAAAAAAAGATGCAGACCCTCAAAATATAAGCGACGAAATAGCCAAAGATTTATATACAAAAATTACAGAACAGGCACATGAGCTAAGAGAATATAGAAACAAACTCTTTAGCAGATACTTCACAGATCATCTTACAAACCTCCCAAACACATATAAACTTAGAAATGATCTAGATGAGCTTAAAGAGTTCTCGTTGGTTGTTTTTAATATAGATAACTTTCAGATGATAAATAATTTTTACGGTTATATAGTCGGTGATTATGTAATTGAGAAGGTTGGAAAATACCTTCAGGAGAATATTCCACAGCATCACATATATAAGCTCTCGGGAGATGAGTTTGCTTTTATTATTGATAAAGAGATAGGGTTTTATGAGCTTAAAGATTACCTTGATGAGCTTTATGAGAAGATAAAAAATATTACAATAGAGTATCAGGATATAAGTATATATGTTGATTTTACTCTTGCATCTTCGGCAAATATAGATAATAAAAATATATTTTCAAAAGTCTCAATGGCACTTAAATATGCCAAAGAGATTGGTGCAAAATATTGGATATATGAAGATAGAATGAATTTTGAAAACGAGTATGAAAGAAACTTGAAACTCTCAGGAATTGTAAGAGATGCTGTTGAAAACTTTAGAATTATTCCTTATTTTCAAGCTATTGTAAACACGGAGACATTAAAAATCGAGAAGTATGAGTGTTTGGCGAGACTTATCGACAGAAATGGAAAAATACTCTCGCCGACTCTTTTTATTCCGGTTGCAAAAAAGATAAAACTTTACAACATAGTAACAAAAGCGATAATCGACAAATCTTTTGAAACGTTCGAGAACAGCGAGTTTGAGTTTAGTATAAACCTCTCTATAGAGGATATTATGAGTAGCGAAATATTCAATTTTATTGTTCAAAAACTCAAAAGTTCAAATGCGTCAAGAAGAGTTATATTTGAGTTGCTTGAGTCTGATGCCGTTGAAGATTTTAAAAAAGTAGAGCGCTTTATAAGTGAAGTTAAAAGATATGGCGCTAGAATAGCAATCGACGATTTTGGAAGCGGATATTCAAATTTTGGGTATTTAATGAGAATGAACGCAGATTTTATCAAAATCGACGGCTCTTTGGTGCAAGATATAGATGTGGATAGAAACGCTCTTTTTATTGTCGAGACTATTGTTGAGTTTGCAAAAAAACTCGGTATAAAAACTATAGCGGAATATGTTCACTCAAGTGTTATAATGGACATTGTAAAAAAACTCGGAGTCAATTACTCTCAGGGCTATTACATAGATGAACCCTCTATTGAGTTGCTAAAAAAAGACAATTAGGCTTAAGTGATGCAGGTTCTGATAAAACAAGATTACATACAAAGGATTTAAATGTTCAACAATATCTCTATTAAATTAAAGATGGCATTAATGGTAGTAGTGCCGGTGCTTGTGATACTTTTGTGGCTTACAACGGATAGCTTTAATAGTTATAAGGAGGTAAAAGCCTTAGAGAAGATCAGCGAGCTGGTTCTCTTTAGCCAAAAAAGCAGTTCTCTAGTTCACAACCTTCAAAAAGAGAGGGGCGCATCTGCCGGGTTTATAAGCTCAAACGGTGCCAAATTTTCATCTGAGTTACTCTCCATTAGAAAAGATACGGATGAGACTCTTTTGGAGTTAAAAAGGTTTTACTCTTCAATCTCTCTGGATGAGTACTCTCAGAGTATGAGCACAAAGATGCAAAAAGCGATGGATGCCCTCCCAAAGATTGGCGAGATTAGAAAAAGTGTTGATACTCTAAGCGTTGCAGTTAGTGTTCCGGTAAGTTATTATAGCTCGCTTAATGAAGCGTTTATATCTGCAATAGAAGAGATTATAAAGATGAGCGACAACGCTCAAACAAACAATGAGATAAATGCTTTTGTGAATTTTTTGTCGGCAAAAGAGAGAGCGGGCATAGAGCGGGCAGTTCTATCATCAACCTTTAGCAGAGACAGTTTTGCTCCCGGATTTCACAATAAATTTATAGGGCTTTTAAGCGAACAAAACAGTTTTACTAACAAGTTTCTCTTTTTTGCATCGCCTCAGCTTAAAGAATTTTATGAGACAAAACTGAGTGCTAAAGAAGTTGCAGAAGTCAAAAGGATGAGAGAAGTTGCTTTGGAACACGAGGATGGAGGCTTTAACATAGATGCCACATACTGGTTTGCAACCATAACTTCAAAAATCAACCTGCTAAAAGAGGTTGAGGACGAGATAGCAAAAAATATAACCCAGAATGTCTCAAATATTCATGATGAAGCTTTTAACTCTATGATAATCGGGCTTGTAATAAATATGATAGTTGTCTTTTTCATAATAGGGCTAGGTTCATTTATCTCAAGAAATCTTATAAAAAAAGTAGATATGTTAAAAAATGAGATAGATGAGATAATAACTTCAAAAGATTTTTCTAAAACTATTACAAAGAGCGGCAGTGATGAGATAGGGTTTATTCAGGAGTATGTAAATCTTCTGGTTCAGGCAGCTGGAAGATCGATGCGTGAGGCAAAAGAGAGCCTTGAAGAGTCTGGGAGATATGCAAAAGATATCGAAGAGAGAAATGAAGCAAATAAACTGACTCTCTCTTTAACCGAACTATTAAATGACGGTGCTGTTTCTGGAGTAGGAAGTGTTCAAAAAGGATTGGGTCATAATATGGACTCTCTAAAAGATATAAACGATAAAAATGCTCAAACAGGTATTATCGTAGATGAGGTTAAACACTCTACAGAGGAGATGGTTCACTCACTAAACAATATATCTGAGAAAATGGAAGGAAGCAGAGAGAGTTCTGAGCAGTTAAACAACAGCGTAAATGAGATTACAAGCGTAATTGCACTTATCAAAGATATAAGCGATCAGACAAATCTTCTAGCGCTAAATGCAGCCATAGAAGCTGCACGTGCAGGAGAGCATGGACGTGGATTTGCTGTTGTTGCGGATGAGGTTAGAAAACTTGCAGAGAGGACTCAAAAAGCGACAAACGAGGTTGAAGTAAATATAAACCTGCTTAAACAAAACAGCTCTATGATGCAGGAGTTCTCAGACCTTATGAGTCAAGAAGTCTCTTCATCTCTAAATAAATTAGAAGCATTTAACGTTAGTCTTTACTCTCTTGTTGATGGTGCAAAAGATATTCAGCTCTCAAACAAAAAAATCTCCAATGAGCTCTTTATCACTCTTGCCAAACTAGACCATATTGCATTTAAGCTTAGCGGATATAGTGCTGTATTTAAAGATGATCACGATTTCAAATTTTCAGATCATACCAGCTGCAGATTTGGAAAATGGTATGTGGGCGATGCGAAGGAGTCATTCTCTTATACGACGGCATATAGTAAAATCGATCCTATTCATAAAACTGTCCATGATAAGGTTAGAACAATTCCTAACTATATAGAGAGCGGTTCTGTTAAGAATTCAGAGAAGATTATTTCAGCATTTAGTGAGGCGGAAAAAGCATCAAAAGAGCTTTTTGTTACTTTAGACAATATGACCGAAGAGGTAAAATAAAAAATATTGAATTAGGTTTATCAAGAGAAAAATCTCTCTTGATAAGATAGATTATGCAGTTACTTCTACAACTTTTTCAGTTGATTCCCACACACCGTGTTTTGTACAGTATGCTTGAGCAGTAAGTTTAAGCTTGCTTCCTGTTGGAATAATGTTAAATGTCACTGTTGCATGCGCTTTTATATTTCCTAAAGTTCCAGGAGTAAAATCAGCACGTGCTAAAAGAGTTTCACCGTTAAAGAGTGACATATTTGCTATGTAGTGATCAAAATCATCAGGGTGAGAGTACTCGTTCCCCATTTTAACTGTTACGCTAAACATTTCACCCTCTTTGGCAGTGTCCGCACAGTGAATAAACGGTGAATGACGGTCGATATAATCTTTTTTACTTTCTCTCTCAACTGTATCTATATCAACATAACGATTGATTTTTGGCATTCTTAAATCCTTGTATTTTAATTTATATGCCATTGTAACTACAATATCATTTATAAAAAACTTCCCTTGCTCTTTATCTGCTTTGATTAAGACTTCTTTAATTTATTAGCATTTAACAAAAATATAGATAAAATCGCGGGATTAATAACTACAAAAAAAGAGTCTATTTATGATTAAACCGCTACTAATTGAGATTGGTGTTGAAGAGCTTCCCGCGATTCCGCTTTTAAAAGAGTTAAACAATATTGAAAAAAAACATGCTGATATATTAGAGAAAAATTCACTTCTGTGCGAATTTGAATTTTACTATACTCCTCGTCGTCTGGTTTTGTGGCATAGAGAGTTTAAAACATGTCAAGATGACAGCAGTGAAGAGTTTTTCGGAGCGCCGATGGAGGTTGCATACAAAGATGGCAATCCTACGCCTGCAGCACTCGGTTTTGCGAAGAAATGCGGTGTAGACATTAAAGAGGTTGGCTTTACTAAAAAAGGCGAAAAAGAGGTTCTTTACTACAAAAAAGAGCTACAGGGAAAACCCTCAGTAGAGCTTCTTAATGAGATAATAAATGAGTGGATTAAGTCTTTGGATTTTGGTAAATCCATGCGATGGGGAAGTCTGCATGAGAGTTTTATCCGCCCGATTCGCTGGGTAAACGTACTTTTTGGCGATGAGCTTGTAGATGTGGAGCTTTTTGGAGTCAGATCAAAGAAGGAGACCTTTGTACACCGTATAAGCAATTTCAACTCGGTGGCACTAGACGGTGCAAAAGATTACTTTGAGACTCTTGAGAAGGGCGGTGTAGCTCTTTTTCCTGAAGTAAGACGCGAGAATATTTTAAACAACTTCTCAACTCTTGAAAAAGAGAACAACATTAAGATAGAGATAGATAAAGATTTGCTAGATGAAGTTGTAGCTATTACGGAACACCCCACAGCACTTTTAGGTTCATTTGATGAGGCGTTTTTAGAGCTTCCCCCTGAGGTTATCATTACCTCCATGAAAGAGCATCAGAGATATTTTCCTGTTTTTAAAGAGGGTAGACTCTTAAACAAGTTTGTTGTAGTCTCAAATGCTCTAAGCGATGATTTTTCAAAAGTTATTGAGGGTAACGAGAGAGTTCTGCGTCCTCGTTTGGCAGACGCGCTCTTCTTTTATAACAATGACCTGAAAAAGGGACTCAGCACAGAAGGACTTGAAAAAGTTGTCTTTATGAAAGGGCTTGGGACTGTTGCCGATAAGATTGAGCGGGAGCGAAAAATTGCCAATGCTCTTTTTGAGATGTATAAGCCACAAAGTGCAACAAAAGAGATGCTAGATCGAGCAGTCAGTTTAGCAAAAGCGGATCTCATGAGCGAGATGGTTTACGAGTTTACGGAGCTTCAAGGTCTTATGGGCTACTACTATGCCAAGAAATCCGGAGAGATCGATGAAGTAGCAATCGCCATAAAAGAGCAGTATCTGCCAGATGGCGAAGAGAGTGAGCTTCCCTCAACCGTTATGAGCGCAATAGTTGCTATGAGCATAAAGCTCGATACTCTTTTGGGTCTCTTTAGCGTAAACCAGATTCCAACAGGCTCGCGTGACCCTTTTGCGCTGCGCCGCGCGGTAAACGGTCTCATAAGAATCACAAAAGAGCATAACCTGGAGTTTGATATTGCCCAGACTCTAAAGCTTTTAAGCAAAGAGTATGCAGAATTTGACCTCTCAAAACTTGAAGTGTTTTTCTTGGAGAGATTAAGACAATACTTCAAGGTAAATCCTTCCATTATAGAAGCTGTGCTCTCAAGCGGTGAGAGAGAGCTTCTAAAAATTGGTAAAAAAATAGAGGCGCTGGATAACATGGTGGCAAGTGAAGGCTTTAGTGAGTCGTTTTCTACATTTAAAAGGGTTGCAAACATCACAAAAGATATTGATATGTCTAGTAAATTCAGTGTTGATGTAAAACTTTTTAAAGAGAGTGCGGAAGAGGCTCTTTTTGCAAGATACAGCAAAGTAAGTTCGGTTAAATATGCTTCCTACGAAGAGGAGCTAGACGCTCTTTTGGGGCTTAAGCCCGAACTTGACAAGTTTTTTGACGATGTTATGGTTAATGCCGAAGATGAAGCTCTGCGCAACAATAGAAAAGCTCTTATAGCATCTATTTACAAAAGTATTTTAAATATTGCGGACATTAAAGAGGTTAGTGTTTAACTCGCCTCTTCAATGAGTGTTTTTTTCGAAGTAAGCGCTTTAACCAGAGAGTTTCTGATGGAGAGGTAGGCATTTTTGTTTTGCGCCAAAATCTTCTCATCTCTTCTCTCGTGTCTCTTTAGCGCATCTATCTCTCTTTTGATGTTGTTGTACTTTACAATATGAGATTTGGTTGCCATTTTTGATGTTAGTTTACTCTTTTCATCTTTATTCATCTCTATTTCATACTCAAGCTCTTTAATTTCACTTTTAAGAGACTCAGATTCCTGCTTATTTTTAGATGAATCAAATGAATCCGTGTAGATATTTAATCTTTTCGTTGCATAAATGAGGTTTTGAGAAATTTTTTCTATCTCTTTTGTAATCTTGTTGTTATGTTCAATCGGTGAGAGTGAGCTTATGTAGTACTCTGAAATAGCATCTTCTAACTCCTCTTTTTGCTCCTTGACAGTCTCAAGCGACATCTCTGTCTTTACATATATTTTGACTATGGACATCATGGATGCAACATTCCACTTAAGTCCGTTTGCTGCTTCAATCTCAGGAACTCTGTATTTTTGCCCCTCTAATACTACTACGTTTAGAGAGTAGTACTTTAGAAAATCCGTAATATACTTGTTTGACGCGCTGAGTTCAGAGAGCAAGAGGTTTGCAATGTGGTTAAAGACCTCTTTGAAGTGTTTTCTAAAAACATAGCCTGAAAAGCCTTTAAAAAATTCATCATTTTTATCAAAAGAGTTTATAAGATGCTCTTTTACAATAGATTGTATCAGTGAAAAAGCATATTTTTCATATACAAAATTGTCTATTTTTTTATCTAGCATATAGGTGTCTACAAACTCTTCTGCAACAAAATATAAGAAGTTTTTGTTGCGCTCTTTGAGAAAAAAGTTATTGTAAAATGATTTAAGTTCATCTTCATCCAGACCGTTATATCTCGAAGCAATCGTATTTTTTTCCTCGTCAGAGATTTTCTTTACGCTGCCCTCATCAAATAGTTTTATAAATATCTGTGAGTTCTTTATGATGATAATATCGCTGCTATTTAGCTCAAACGATTCTCTTATAGAATGTTTTAGAAGTTCTTTTTTGTCTATCTCTTCATTGTCGATTTTATTTACAAAATTTGTCAGTTTTTTTGTTAACTCTTTTTGTAGACATATAAGATCTTCTTTGTTGTTATAGTCATACTCAATTAAATCTTCATTTTTATCAATTATGTCCATGATTGCATCGAGATTGATACTGTCTCTTGGTTCTATTTTATATAAATAAGACATAACACTCCCAACAAAATATATAAACGAGTTATTGAAAAATTTGGATGCGGGAAACAAAACATATAAAGAATATGGTAAGTTTAAGTTGCAGTCCGACCATCTTGTATACTCCAAGATTCGTGACTTTCCGTCCCTATTTCACAATAAGTTTAGCTTTAGACTTAGTAAACTTTATTTTACTATAGGATATTTAAAAGTAGCTAAAAATTGTTTGTTATTTTTATATTAATCTTCTTTTTCTATGACGTTTTAACAATCTGCGGAGGAAATTTTGAAAATGCTTTTTTAAAGGCATTTGCTCTTACATCTTTAAATTTTCCGCTCGCAATAGGAGGTAGAAAATATGCTCCCTCTTCGCTCTCTATTACGTCATGATTGTTGTCATACATAAATGCTATCTCTTTGCCGAGTTTTTTTGTTTGAGCTACCAAATTTCTGGCATAAGTGATGATATGTTTATGATGTCTGTCAAACTTATTTCCAGAGCCAAAAAAGACAAACTTACCGCTTAGGCGGATATTGAGATAGTCTTGATAGTTGAGCTCTTTGTCGTATCTTGTGAGCTGGTTGCTCGTATATTTGTCCAAATCTGCATCAAACTCCTCCAAAATAGGTGTTGGCTCTATATTTGGCTTGTTTATGCCAAAGAGATACTTAATCTCTATAAGTTTGCCTTTATATCCATTTTTTATGGCAGAAGCAAAGAGGTTGCAGTTGTTATCGAAGATTAGTTCACAAAATTTGCCATCAAACTCATAGCCTTGAGCGGCTAGTTTTGAGTTTGTGTTGTAACCTACGGGAGCGATGGTCGGATTGTATAAAAATATAGTTCCAATTACAGATTTGCGTTTTTTACTTAAGAGCTCTTCAAGAGCTTTAACATCTATAATCTCGCTATCCTCAGGTATATAAATATACTGCTCGACTAAATACTCTACATCAAAACTTGTTGAAAATTTTCCAAATGCCTGCAAATTAAACCCTCTTTATCTTTATGCGAATTATACTATAATTTCGCATTATTAACGAGGGAAGAGGCGTATGGAATTTGGATTTTATTTAAAGAAATTTGTCACATTTTTTTTTGAACCACTTGGTTTTGTATTGGCACTATTTGCCATCGGGCTCTACTTTTTATTTGTAGATAGAAAAAATCTCTCAAAACTCTTTTTATCTCTCTCCTTTTTGTTTTTACTTCTCTTCTCTTATGAACCGTTTTCAAACTTTTTAGTAAAAAATCTTGAAGAGAGCTACCCTAAATACGGGTACAACAAGGATATAAAATATATTCATGTTCTTGGAAACGGACACAATACGGATGAGTCTCAACCGCTCTCATCAAATATAAGCTCATCGGGTATTAAAAGAGTGTTGGAGGGGGTGATTATTCATATGCAGACTCCAGGCTCAAAGCTTGTTTTTACCGGTTATGAGGGAGATACTGAGATTCCAAATGCGATTATGAATGCAAAACTTGCAGCTGCTTTGGGAGTAGAAGAGAAAAATATGATTCTAAATCCAAATCCTAAAGATACTAAAGAGGAGGCACTCTTTTTGAGAAGTATACTCGGCGGCGAGAAGTTTGTGCTTGTGACCTCGGCAACGCATATGCCAAGGGCTATAATGCTCTTTGAATCACTTGGTTTAAATCCTGTTGCGGCACCTACAGATTTTCATAAAAAGGAGCATAGCGGCTACCTTAAAGCACCAGATATTGATGCACTTGAAGACTCTAAGATGGCAATCCATGAGTATTTGGGTATTTTGTGGAGTTTCCTAAAAAAGTAGAGCGTTAAAAGCAAACTTTTTGTTACATTTGTATAATATAACAGTTAAATCAAATATAACTCAAGGAAGTTTGTTAATGTTTAGAGGTTTGAAAAATCTGTCTTTTCTTTTTATATTTTTTATACTATTTTCCCAAAGCAGTGCTTCAGAGCTGCTAAAGGTGGATGAGAAGACGCAAATGGTTGATGTCACTCCGTTTTCAGAGGTCTTTATAGATAACCAAAATCACTTCTCTTACGAAGATGTTTTTCAAGAAACATTTAGAGATAATTTTAAACCTTCAAACGACACTTCAGTCGTATCAAGTGGTGCAAAAGATGCATTATGGCTTAGATTTAACATTGTAAATGCAAGTAATAGCACTTTTTTTGGCAAGTTGGAGATACCGATAATATGGCTCAATAAAACTGAGGTATATTTAAGAACACAGAGTAAAGAGGGAAATGGAGAGTTTGATACGCTCAATCTTTCAAACCTGGAAGAGATTAATGCAAGATCATTTTTTGTTCCACTGGAGATGAAACCACTTCAAAGTTCGGCACTTTATATCAAGGCGCAAAGTGTAAACAAAATGGCTTTTGCACCTAAAATCTACTCTGAGCAGAAAGCGGAGGAGCGCACTATATATATTGCCATGTTAAACGGCGCGCTAATCGGCATAGTGCTGGTTCTGTTTTTATATAACCTAAGAAACTATATGACGCTTAAAGATGAAAACTATCTCTACTATCTCTATTATCTTGTCGGTCTACTCTTTTTGGTAGGTACATACTACGGCTATAATCTTCAGCTCTTATGGGACAGCAGCTATAAATTTAACGAAAATATTTACTACCCAATAGTTGCATTTAACTTTTTAACGGCACTACTCCTTAGCAGGAACTTTTTGAAAGTTGATAAACAATCTGCAAAAACTGACAAATACCTGTTGATTTTTGTAGCTTTTTCGGTGCTGCTTGGTATATTTGGAATTGTTGGCAGCAGTGATATCGCTGCTTACACAACTTTTATTTTTACACTAATAAACTTTATATTTTTGGCATCAATTTCTGCTATTTCAATGAAAAATAAAATCTCAGGAAGCGGATATATTTTACTTGCATGGTTATTTTTATCAGTCGGAAATTTGGTGCTCATCGGTATGCTTTTAGGTTTTATTGAGTATAAAGATTTTATTTATGACGTATACGCCGTTTTGATTGTGTTAAATATATTAATGATCTCATTTGCCATGGTTGAACGCATTAGAGATGAAGAGTCACAGTTTGAATCGGAGGTTCAAAAAGAGCATGAAGTTGCAAGTAAACTCAATATCTCAAAAAAAGAGCTCAGAGAGTTAAACGAAAAACTTCAACGTAAACTTGCAAGACAAGAGAGAGAGCTTGCTGAAAAAAACAAAGAGTGTGAGAAGTTTTCAACTAAAGACGAGATTACAAAACTCTACAATAAAACTAAGCTTGAAGAGATACTTACAAACGAGCTCCACAGAGCAAAAAGATATAACTACTGGTTTAGCATTATAATCACGAACATCGATGGAATGAAAGGGATAAACGATACGCACGGTTACGAAGTAGGAAACTCCGTTATGAAAGAGATGGGAGAGCTTTTTATGCGCCATATACGTTATTTAGATACGGTTGGAAGATGGAGTGACAACGAGTATCTGATAATCTGTCCGCAAACAAAAGCAAATGAGGCATTTACGGCTGCAGAGCATCTTCAAAGTTTCGTAGAGAGAAATAAGTTCTTTTTTATTGGTAAAGCCACCGCAAGTTTCGGGGTAACCGACTCCCAACCCGATGACACTCTTCAAGAGATTATGAAAAGAGGGTATGAGGCACTTGCAAAAGCAAAAGAGAACGGGAGAAATAGGGTTGAGGCATTATAATACCTATATGTAAGCGGACTCTTTTAGATATCTGTTTACGGTTAGTTTAGAAAATTTATCAAGATATTGCCAGAAGTCCTCTTTAATCTTCTCATCAATATCCAGCTCCATCAATACTTCTCTAAACGTGCCAAGCCACTCATCTCTTGATTTTTCGTAGATAGAGAAATTTTTATGTATATCTATCATATATTGATCAAGATCTTTGCCTTTCATCTCTTCATCATAGATTGACGGACCGCCGCATATCTGAATAAAAAATTTTGTGTTTTTTTTCTTTACCTCTTCAAACTCATCATGGTCTTGAGGAAAAAAATGTGCAATATTGCTCTCATAGATGCGGTCATAAAACTTATACATAAGTTCTTGCATTCCATCATAGCCAACTTCTTCATAAAAAGCTGGATCAGGGTTTTTAAACTTTACATCTTCGCCTTGGATTGCTTTTGTTATTTCGTAGTTCATCTTTTTTCCCGATCCTTTAAAATTGTCAAAATAGTAGCAAAAGTTTATTAATATTTAATTTTTGCCAGATAGAGACCGTTGCTTTTTGCGGGTTTTATTTTATGGTTTCTTTTGCATGAGAGCTGCTCTTTAATCTTATCTGCATCAAGAGCTAGAAGCGCCCCGACCATCAGCCGTATCTGGCTTCTTAAAAATCCGTTTGCTTCAAAATGAAGTATGATGTAGCCGTGATGTTTGTATGCAAAAGCTTTGTAAATAACTCTTTGTGTGCTCTTGACATCACTGCCGCTTTTCATAAAGTACTTAAAGTCGTGCTTGCCGACAAAAAGTTTTATGTTTTTCTCTAGCTTTGAAAAATCCACGCTCTCTAAAAACGTTACAAAACTCTCTTCAAAAGGATTTTTTCCAGACTCTTTGATTATGTATCTGTATACTCTCTTTTTAGCGCTGTAGCGTGCATGAAAATCATCATCAACAGCTTTGACTGATTTGACTAAGATTGAGGGAGGAAGCATCTCGTTGAGAGCTTTTTTAAGCTTCTCTAAATCACTCCAAAAAGGAGGCAGGTCAATGTGGCAAACCTGTCCCGTCGCATGAACGCCTCTGTCGGTTCTTCCGCTTGCCGTGATTTTTGACTCAATATTTAAATTAGATAGAGCATGTTCTAGCTGCCCTAAAATTGTATTTTTTGAGCTTTTTTGCGTTTGAGAGCCCAAAAAATTTGTACCGTTATAGGCAAGAACCAGAGCACATCTCATTTAAAATTTGGATACTATATTTTTTTTGTAGATAAAATAGGTAACCGCAAGCCATCCTATAATCATCACAGGGAGTGCATAAAGGGATATTGCTAGCTGAAGCGCTACGGCAAGGGCATCGTAAACAATAATCGAGAGAAATAAATAGAGATACACCTTTCCCTTCTGGTGCCTTACATGGACAATGCCTATGCTTGCAATAAGAAAGAGGCTTAAAATCGGAAATATGGAGAATAGAGTATTTGTGACAAGTCTCTTTTGCGTTTTTATAGAGGGACTTTCTGGAAGCCAGTACTCCATGGGTGTTTGGTACGCATCGAGATCTGTCTTTATAGTGTCATTTATGAACATCGTCTCAAAATCAATCTGTGTAAATTTCTCTTCTGAGTAACTATACCCCTCTCCATCCGTAAGTTTGAGGCGCAAAATGCCAGAATCGTTTATAATCTCTGCTTTTTTTGCACCTATAAGCACCTCTTCGTCCTGTTTTTTATTAAAAAGGATGACGTCGGAGTAGGTCTCATTTTGATTATCTTTTCCGATGTATAGAAGCCACTCTCCAAATTTATGCCCAAACTCCGAGGCAGATAGATTGAACTTAGCTTCGCTTTTTTTGTAAGAGATAAAGTTGTTTGAGAGAACTTTTGCGTGGGGAAATAGAACAAAAAAGTTAAATAGCATAATTATTGATAAAAATAGGGCAGGTAAAAGGAGTGTTTTTAAAATAACTTTAGGACGGATTCCAAGTGCAAAGAGCACAACTATTTCATTGTCGTTTGAGAGCTTGAAGAGTGCAAGAGTAGCTGCTATAAAGAAAGAGATAGGTAGTGTATAGAAAAGCAGTTCTGGCAGCATGAAGAAAAAAAGCTTTGTCATCTCGAACAAAGAGAGCTGAATTACTGCCGTGTAGGTAGCCATCTTGATTAAAAACACTACTGATGCAATCGAGAAAAGAGGTAGAAATATGGATAAAAATAGAATCGAGAGAGACTGTTTTATATAGTTTTGCAATATTTTCATTAGTAATTAGCCTCTATATATCTTAAAATAGGAGCATCAAATATATAAACTATAAATGTTGCCATAGATAAAAATGGAACAAAAGGAACTCTCTGATCCTCTTTTGACATCTTTAATGTAGATAGCATAACAGGAAGCGCTAATAGTGCTGAGAGAAAAATAGCCACCAGGGTTAATTTCACTCCAAGAAGTGCTCCCATGGTAGCTGCAACTATGATATCGCCTTCTCCCATAGCTTCTATAAAGGGGTAGGTTTGATAGTTTTTGCTCCACGATGTTATTGTTTTTTTTGCCTCTCTATGAGCAGATGATGTCAAAAGGTAAGAGAGAGCAAATCTAAGCAGGGTAAATCCACCCGCAAAGAGCAGGGCGTTTTGGAAATTTAGTGCAATGCCGCTAATGTTCCAAGCACCAAATATTGCAAATATTAAAGCCAAAAGATTTAAAGAGTCTGGAATCATTTTGTACTTAAAATCTATCATGGAGAGCGCTAAAAGGGTTAAAAAACTAAACCCGATGAGCAGAGCAGGAAAACTAAGCCCGAACTTCATAGCCAAAGTTAAAAATACCATGCCTGAGAGCAGTTCTATAAGTGGGTACTGCAGTGATATTTTAGAGCTGCAATATGCGCATTTGCCTCTTAAAAATATCCATGAAAAAAGAGGTACGTTATGCCATGGTTTGAGAGTATTTCTACAAGTAGGGCAGTGTGAAAAACCTTTTACGACGCTCTCATCTTGAGGGATTCTAAGAATTACAACGTTTAAAAATGAACCAAGCAGTACGCCCAGTATAAAAGCGATTGAAAGTTCCACTATTTCACTCCCCCAAATCTTCTCTCTATCTTTGTAAAATCTTTTATTATTCTCTCAAGCTCATCTACCGTAAAATCTGGCCAGAGGGTATCAGTAAAAAAAAGCTCTGCATAAGCCGCCTGCCAAAGTAGAAAATTTGACAGTCTGTGGTCTCCGCCAGTTCGGATAATAAAATCAACATTGTGTTTGCAATCAAGCGCATTTGAGAGCATCGCTTCAGTAATCTCTTCCTGCGCGTTTTTAATCCTGTTTAGTGCTCTTAAAATCTCGTCATGAGCACCGTAATTGAGCGCTAAAGATTGAACTAAACCGTCACAGTGCGCGGTTTTGCCTTGTACATTTTTAATTGTCTCTTGAAGAGATTTTGAAAATGCTCTTATATCACCGATTGGCTCAAATCTAATGTTGTTTTGAAGATAGTTTTCAAGCTCGCTCTCTAGATATTTTTGCAAGAGTTTCATCAAAAACTCCACTTCAAGACGAGGTCTTTTCCAGTTTTCCGTAGAAAAGGCATAGAGTGTCAATCTCTCTATATCTTCATCTTTGGCACAAAACTCTGTAATCGCTCTAACCACTTTTGCACCGGCTTCATGCCCTTTAACTCTTTTTTGTTCTCTGAGCTCCGCCCATCTGCCGTTGCCATCCATGATTATGGCTATATGTCTTGCTTTATTCATATCTTTTTTGCATGCTCTAAAATTTGAAACGATACGTTCAGTTTATCCGACTTGGGGATCGACTCTTGATTGTCTGCAGTGATGAACTCTATCTCATTAGTATCGGTTCCAAAACTTGAGGAGTCTTTTAAGACATTGAGGCAAACTGCATCTACACCTTTGGAGTCCATCATTTTTAGAGCGTTTGCGATGGCGTGCTGCTCGTCCATTTCAGCCTTGAAGCCTACCGTTATTATGCCGTCTTTATCAATAGAACTTAAAATATCAACATTTTTCTTGAGTTTTAGTTCCCACTCGTCTCCTAGATGCTCTTTTTTGAGCTTCCCTTCTTGCGGATACTCGGCAACATAGTCACTAACAGCCGCCGCCATAAAGAGGTAGGGCTTTTTTTGGATAAGATGAATCTGCTCCTCCCTCATAAGTGTTGCTTTTGAGAGCTTCCCTTTTTTTGCTATGCGCACGGAGTCTGTGAGATAATCCAACATCTCTGCAGAACTTTCTACCTCGATAGTGTAGAGCTCCAGCGGCAGATCTTTGTCAAATTTTGTAGCTATAAGATTTACGTCTGCACCTCGGCAATAGAGTGCAGTTGCAAGTGTTGAAGCCATCTTTCCGCTTGAGAAGTTTGAGAGATAGCGAACTTCATCTATCTTCTCAAGAGTTGCACCTCCCGTTACTATAACGCGTCTATCTATCCAAAACTCCTCTTTGAGAAGAGCCTTTGCGCAGTGCCAAAAAATCTCCATCGGCTCGGCCATTGCGCCATCACCCACACTTTTGCATGCAAGCTCTTTTGTCTGCGTCTCTATTATCTCATAGTTGGCAATTGCCAGCATCTTGAGATTCCCCTTTGTTATGGGGTTGTTTATCATGTTGGTGTTTGCAGAGGGTGCTATTACTTTTAGATGCGGATAGGCTAGGGCGCACTGCAGGAGCATATTGTCGGCTATTGCGTTTGCAAGTTTTGCTATGGTGTTTGCCGTTGCTGGAGCGATGACAAAAAGGTCCGCCCATTCGCCTGCTTTTATATGGTTATGAGAGTTCGCCCATGATTCATTTATATCATCTAGGACTTGGTTTGAGGTAAGAGCTTCAAAACTAAGAGGAGCCACAAACTTTTTAGCCGCTTCGCTCATAACGACTTTAACCTCTGCACCCGCTTTGGTAAGAAGTCTCACAAGTTCAAGTGATTTGTAAGCCGCAATCGAGCCTGTAACTCCTAAGAGTATTTTTTTATCTTTTAGCAAATTTGATGGGACGAGCATTGTTTACCTCATAAGTATTAGTGGCGCCATTTTAACATAAAAGCGCTGGTTAGAGCTTACTTCTGTCTATATCTACGCCACTGTACTCCAGGGTATAAATAAGATCCGTAGTGTGGAGTTTATCGAAGTTTTCAAGCATAATCTGGCGCAAATACTTCTTCTCCTCTTTTTCAGCTTTTATAAGACTAGGGGCGAATATCCCTTTCTTCTCAAGAACCAGTGATGTAATATCTTTATCCATCTGAATATGGTTCATAAGCTCTTTGATGTCGGTTTCAAAAATGGAGCTCAGCAGAGAGAACATTCCCGCAAGATAGGCTTTGTCTTTGTTGACACGGTCTGCCTCCGCCTCCATCTTTTCGGCTCTTTTTATAGCAAGTGCCAGAATAGTCTTGGATGCCGGATTTTTTGAGACTTCCGAGTAGAGATACAGAAGCAGCCATCTTAGCAGCTTGTCTCTTCCCATAAGAGTGATTACCTGCATTAAAGATTCTATTTTAACATTGAACTTTTTTGAGTTGTTGAAAAACTGTACAAGTTTGTATGATAAATCAGGCTGCTTTTTTATGAAAAACTCAAGCTGCTCTGTGCTGTTGTTGTCTTTTATGATTTTAATAAGCTGCAATATTATAAACTGTGCAGGCTCTTTTGAGCCAATAATCTCTATAACTTCCGGCTTGTCAAGATAGTACCCCTGATAGTAGTCAAAGCC